>DATABX010000169.1:0-2215 GCA_036259335.1 Actinomycetota bacterium | reverse complement strand
CGCCAGGTCCCTCAGGACGTTCAGCACCTCGCCGACCAGCTCCGGGTCCAGCGCGGAGGTGACCTCGTCGAAGAGCATGACCTTGGGCTCCATCGCCAGAGCGCGGGCGATCGCCACGCGCTGCTTTTGCCCGGCGGAAAGCCGGTCAGGTGACTGCCCGGCGTGGGAACCGAGGCCGACCTTCTCCAGCAGCTCGGTCGCCCGCTTGCGGGCCTCCGCCTTCGGCAGGCCCAGCACCCTCATCGGCCAGATGGCCACGTTCTGGAGGGCGGTCAGGTGGGGAAACAGGTTGAAGTGCTGGAAGACCATCCCGACCTGACCACGTACCTTGCGGATGTGGGCCTGCGAGGCCTTGACCAGCTGGTCACCCTTTTTCTCGTGGTAGAGCGGCTCGCCGCCGACCCAGATCACGCCGCTGTCCGGAGGATCGAGCGTCATGATCACCCTCAGGATCGTCGTCTTTCCCGACCCGCTGGGCCCGACGATCACGATCTTCTCGCCCGGCGCCACCTGCAACTCGAGGTTGTCGAGCACCACGTTGTCCCCGAACGCCTTGGTCACCTTGTCCAACCGGACCATCGGGCTGCGGCCCGGCTGCTCTTCAGGCTCTGACATAACCGAACCGCCTCTCCAGAAATCGAACGAGCACGGCAGCCGGGATGCTGACCGCGAGAAACAGAAGGCCGGCCATGGTGAACGGCTCCAGGCCGCGGAACGAAATTCCCTGGATGCCGCGGGCGACCGCCAGAAGCTCCACGACGGTCACGGTCGAAAGCAGGGGGGCATCCTTGAACATGGCCACCAGGTAGTTGCCGAGCGCCGGGATGACGGTCGGGATCGCCTGGGGAAGGATCACCTGACGCCACTTCGTGGCCTGCGACATGTTCAGGGCGACCGCCGCCTCCCACTGACCCCGCGGGACGCTCTCTATGCCGGCCCGGTAGGACTCCGAGGTGTAGCAGGCGTAGTGCAGACCCAGCCCCAGGACGCCGATCACCAGCGGCGACAAAACGATGCCGAAGTCCGGCAGGACGAAGTAGAGCAGGAAAAGCTGAGCCAGAAGCGGAGTCGAGCGGATCGCCTCGACCAGGCCCCCCACCGGCCAGGCGATGAACCTTCGCTGGGACCGGCGCAGCAAGGCCAGCACCAGGCCGAGGACCATGGCGACGAGGATGCCGAGCAGCGTTGCCTGCACCGTGACCCGCAGGCCCCGGAGCAGCGCTGGAAGGATTTCAAGGGCGAAGTTCCAGTCCCAGTCTCCCTGGGCGCCCTGTGCCAGCGCCCGGCCGGTCACTTCACGATCCTCGCGGCCCGGCCGATGTCCATCCCCCGGCCGAACCTACGCTCCGCCATCCGGATCATCGGGGTGAGCCCCGCCGCCAGCGCCCCATAAAGAAGGAACACGCCGAGAAAGATCTCTGTGGAGGAAGCGGTTCCATTCACCCGCAAGGTCTGGGCCTGGCGCATCAGGTCGTTCAGGGCGATCAGGGAGACCAGCGCAGACGCCTTGAGCACCTCGATCACCAGGTTGCCGTAGGGCGGGAGCATCGTGATGACCGCCTGCGGCAGGATTATGTGCCGCAGGCGCTGCCAGGCGGTCATGTTGAGGGCGGTCGCCGCCTCGGTCTGGCCCCGGGGCACCGCCTGGATCCCGCCCCGCACCAGCTCGGTTCCGTAGGCTCCCATGTTGGTCCCGAGGGCCAGAACCCCCGCGTGGAGCGGACTCAGGAACACGTCGAGCATGATCGGCAGGGCAAAAAAGACCCAGAACAACAAGATGATCGCCGACACACCCCGGAACAGCTCGACGTAGATGCGTACTATCCAGCGCACCCACCGGCGAGAGGATAGACCGACTATGCCCCCGACCAACGCCAGGGCGGTGCCGAGCAGCACCGCGAGCACGGTCACCTGGACCGTGGTTCCGGCGCCCTCGAGCAGCCGTCCGAAGACCTGACTGCCGGGCATCTTGCCGGCTTAGCTGTCCATGCCGAAGTCGTACGGCTGCCCGATGAGGTCCTCGACCGTGACCCCCTTGGCCGCCTCGGTCTCGGCCTGTGTGAAGCCGAACTCCTCGATCAGGGGCAGGATTTCGTCCGCCTCCCTCATCTCCACCAACTCCTCGTTGAACGCGTCCCGGAACTCCTTGTCCTCGAACCGGAAGACGAACCCTCCGCAACCGAGCTGCTCCTCGCCGTTCACCACCGGGACGAAG
>DATABX010000168.1:0-10307 GCA_036259335.1 Actinomycetota bacterium | reverse complement strand
CGGCACGAGGGGTAGGTCGAGCCGTCCGGGTTAACCAGGCGGGGGCCGAGCACGCCGACGCCGGGCCGGTCGGCGAGCGCCTTCAGCATGAGCCAGAGGCTGTCGGACTCGGGCACGATGTCCGGGTTCAAAAAGCACACGAACGGCGCATCGGTGGCGGCAAAGCCCTGGTTGCAGGCCCGCCCGTAGCCCCGGTTCTGCGGGTTCTCGAGCAGCAGGACGTCCGGATCGATGTCGCTCAGGCCGTCCTGGCTCCCGTCGGTCGACGCGTTGTCGACCACCACCACCTGGATCGGGGTGTCACCCGCGGCCGGGCCCAGCCGGCTTATGCAGTTGCGAAGGTGTTCGCCGGAGTCGAAGTTGACGACGACCACGGCGAGCTCGGCGGGGCTGACGGATTGAGAAATGGTGGCCTCACCCGAGAGATGGTGGTCTGGCACCGACGCATTATAGAGGCGACCGCTAGGCTGGCAGCGTAATGGAACCGGCACAGCCCCCGCTGCACGGCGTCTCGGCGGTGGTCCTCAACTACAACGGCGGGCAGATGGTCCTGGACTGCGTGACGTCGCTGGTCGCCCAGCAACCCCCCTGCGACGAGATCGTCTGCGTCGACAACGCGTCGACCGACGGGTCGGCGGACGCCGTGGAGGCCGGGTTTCCGCAGGTGAAGGTGGTCAGGCTGGCCAGCAACCGCGGCTTTGCCGGAGGGATGAACCGGGCGATATCACAGACCTCGGGCGCGCTGGTCGGCCTGATCAACCTGGACGTTGTGCTGGCTCCTGACTACCTCGCCCGGTGCGCCCGGGCCCTCGACCAGGACGCCCGGCTGGGCGGCGTGACCGGGAAGCTGCTGCGTCCGGACAACGTCGACCCCCCGATTCTCGACACCACCGGGCACTCGGTGTACCGCAACCGGCGAGCAGTGGACCGGGGAGAGCGGGAGCCGGATCTCGGCCAGTACGACTCGGACACCGGGCTGTTCAGCATCTGCGGAGCCGCACCGGTCCTGCGGCGGGAGATGCTCAACGACGTCGCGCTGGACGGCGAGTACTTCGACGAGGACTTCTTCGCCTATTTCGAGGACTTCGATCTGTGCTGGCGGGCCCAGCTCAGGGGGTGGGGGTTCGCCTACGTTCCCGGCGCGGTCGGCCGGCACTTTCGCGGGGGGTCGGAGGGCAAGGCCTCCACGTTCGTCCTGTCCTGCAACCACCGCAACCGGCTTTTCGTGATGCTGCACAACGACAGCCCGGCGTCGTTTCTGCGTCACCTGCCGGGCATCGCCTACACCGAGGTTCGCGCCACCCTGCACATGCTCGGGCTGCGCCCGGCGGCGCTGATCCGGGCCTGGGCCGACTTCTTCCGGCTGCTCCCGCGCCAGCTGGTCAAACGCCGGCGCATCCAGGCGCGGCGCACCGTCGGCTGGCAGGCGCTCGAGCGGTGGTTCCAGCCCTACGACTACCGGGTGGGCACCGTGCTGCGCCGGGCCCGCCAGCGGGCGGCCGTCCGATGAGGGTCGGGATCCACGCCGACCCGGCGGCCCACTCCATCCCCGGCGGCGTGGGCGTGTACGTGCGCCGGCTGGTCGACGAGCTGCTGCTGGTCGACGGCGACCCCCGGGTCGAGTTGATCCTCTCCCGGTTCGCCGACCCCCCGGCCGCCTGGTCGACTGCCGCCATGATCCGGCCCCAGCTGCCGTTCGCCCCGCTGTACGCCGCCTGGAACTGGCTGGGCTTCCCGCCGGTCGACGGCGGGCTGGACGTCGTCCACGCCACCGGCCTGGCGATACCGCCGTCCCGGGGCGCCGCCCTGGTGTCGACGATCCACGACCTGGCGGTAACCACCATGCCCGAGGTGGTGCCCGGGCTGTGGCGCCGGATCTACCAGCGCGGCCTTCGCCGGGCGGTCGAGGAGTCAAAGGTCCTGTGCGCGGTCTCCGAGGCGACCAGGCAACAGATCGTCGACGCCTACTCGGTGGACCCCGAGCGCATCGTGGTCACGCCGGAAGCGCCCAACGTCACACCCGCCAGCCCCTGCGACCCCGGGGCCCTGGGCCGGCTGGGCGTCAGCGGACCCTACATCCTGACGGTCGGCACGGTCGAGCCCCGCAAGAACCAGGTCCGGCTGGTCAAGGCGTTCGCCCAGGCGGGCGAGCCGCTCGCCGGGCACACGCTGGTTCTCGCCGGGATCCCGGGCTGGGGCCAGGAGCAGGTGGAGGCGGCGATCGACAGGCTGCGGATCGGGCACCGCGTCGTGCTGACCGGGAAGGTGACCAACCTCGACCTGGCCGCCCTCTACGCCGGGGCCCACGTCTTTGCGCTTCCCTCGCTCTACGAAGGGTTCGGCATCCCGCTGGTAGAGGCGATGTCGTTCGGGGTTCCCTGCGTCGCCGGGTCCACCCCGGCGCTCGCCGAGCTGGCCGGCGACGCCGCCCTGCTCTGCGACCCGGCCGACGTGGACGGCCTTGCCGCGGCCCTGGTCTCGCTGGCTACCGACGAGACCGTTCGCGAGCGCCTCAGCGCCGCCGCCCGCTCCCGGGCCGCCGGCTACTCCTGGGCCGGGACCGCCCGGCTGACGATCGAGGCCTACCGGAGGGCGGCGGCGTGAAGATCTCCCTGGTGGCGACGCTGCTGAACGAGGCCCCCAACCTGGATGCGATGTTGAAGGCCATCGACCGGCAGACGCGGCAACCGGACGAGGTGGTGATCGTCGACGGCGGGTCGACCGACGGATCGCTGGAGATCCTGCGCCACTGGGCCTCCGGGCGGCCGAACACCCGGATCGGCACCGAGCCGGGGGCCAACATCTCGGCCGGGCGCAACGCCGCGATCCGGCTGGCCACCGGCGAGGTGATCGCGGTGACCGACGCCGGCTGCACCCCGGAGCCCGGGTGGCTGGCCGCCCTCGCCGCCGGATTCGGCTCCTCGGGGAACGAAGCCGACGTCGTGATGGGGTTCTACGCCCCGGACCCGAGAACCCGGTTCGAGCGGATCCTGTCGTGCCTGAACCTGCCCGACGCCTCGGAGGTCGACCCCGACAGCTTCATGCCCTCCTCGCGCTCGGTGGCGTTCCGGCGGGAGGTGTGGGAGCGGGCGGGCGGCTACCCGGAGTGGCTGGCGATCGGCGAGGACATGTACTTCAACTTCCAGGTCCTCCGCTCCGGCGCCCGGCGGCGGTTTGCGCCGGAGGCCGTGGTGCGCTGGCGGCTCCGGCCGGACCTCCGATCGACCCTGCGCCAGTACTTCCGCTACGCCGAGGGCGACGGCAGGGCCGGCATGTACCCCCGCCGCCACGCCCTGCGCTTCGCCACCTACGCCGGTGCCGCGCTGCTGCTGGGCGCGAGCGCCCGCCGTCCCGTGCTCCTCGGCGGAATTCCCCCGGCGGTGGCGGTCCGCATGCTTGCTGCCTACCGGAGGGCCTTCCGCAGGCTCGACCGCACGGAAGCGGCGCTCTCGATCGCCGCCCTTCCGGCCCTCGAGCTCCTAATTGACCTCGCGAAGATGGCCGGTTACGTTTCAGGGAGAGTCGCCGGGCGGCCGGAGGCGCCCGAAGCCGGTTCTTGAAACATCCCGCCCCCAACTGCGTTCGTAAAGACGCGCAACCCGGACGGAAAGGCGAGTCATGCAAGCAGTAGTCCTGGCCGGCGGCAAGGCCACCCGGATGCGGCCCTACACCGACGACCGCCCCAAAGCCATGGTGGAGGTGGCCGGCACGCCGATAGTCGAGCACCAGATTCGGTGGCTCGTCGACAACGGGGTCTCCGAGATCGTCGTGTCGTGCGGCTACCGCGCCGAGGTGCTGCAGGAACACCTGCAGGACGGCTCGGGGCTGGGAGTGGCGATCACCTACGCGGTCGAGTCGCAGCCGCTCGGCCGGGGAGGGGGCCTGAAATTCGCCGCCCGCCGGCTCCCGCACCCGGACGAATTCGCCTTCGCCCTCAACGGCGACGTGCTCTCCCGCTTCTCTCTGGCCGACCTGCTTGACCACCACCGGTCGGTCGAAGCCACCGCCACGGTGGCACTTGCCCCCTACAAGACGACCTGGGGCATCGCCGACCTGGAGGGCGGGCTGATCAAGGGCTTCCGCCAGAGCCCCACGCTCCCCTACTGGATCAACGGCGGCATCTACGTCCTGGAGCCAGGATGCGTCGACCTGCTGCCCGACAAGGGCGACCACGAGGACTCCACCTTCCCCGAGCTGGCCCGAGCGGGAAAACTCGGCGGCTACCGCATCGACGGCTACTGGCGGGGTATCGATACCGTGAAGGACGTCATCGAAGCCACCGACGACTACGAAAACGCCGGTAATCAATAGACTCATTCAATGGCCAAGACCGAAGACCGACTGGAACGGGACCCCATAACCGCCGAAACCGACACCGGCTCGCACAAGATCTCGGTCGCCAACCGGATCGCCGAGGTGCGCGCCCGGGAGGAGGAGGCGCGGGCAGGCGGTGGCCAGCAGGCCCTCCAGCGCCAGCGGGACAAGGGCAAGCTCAGCGCCCGCGAGCGGATCGAGCTGCTCCTGGATCCGGGCTCGTTCGAGGAGACCGACATGCTGGCCCGCCACCGGGTGACCGGATTCGGCATGGAGGACCGCCGGCCCTACGGCGACGGCGTCGTGACCGGCTGGGGCACGGTCAACGGCCGCAAGGTGTTCGTCTACTCGCAGGACTTCACGATCTTCGGCGGGTCCCTGGGAGAGGTGGTCTCGGAGAAGATCTGCAAGATCATGGACCTGGCCCTGGCGACCGGCGCTCCGGTGATCGGCATGAACGACTCCGGAGGGGCCCGCATCCAGGAGGGGGCCGCGGGGCTGGCCGGCTACGCCTACATCTTCGACCGCAACGTCCGCTCCTCGGGGGTGATCCCGCAGATATCGGTGATCCTCGGCCCCTGCGCCGGAGGGGCCGTCTACTCCCCGGCCATCACCGACTTCGTCTTCATGAACAAGGGCACCTCCCACATGTACATCACCGGCCCGGCGGTCATCAAGACCGTGACCGGCGAGGAGGTGACCCAGGAGGAGCTCGGGGGCGCCATGGCCCACGCCTCCAAGTCCGGCGCCTGCCACTTCGTCGGTCAGGACGAGCACCACACCCTGGAGATGGTGCGCTACCTGCTGAGCTTCATCCCCTCCAACAACGCGGAGAAGGCCCCGTTCTTTCCTCCGTCCGACGACCCGGACCGGGAGGAGGAGCGGCTGGTCGACCTCATGCCGGACGAGTCGAACAAGCCGTACGACATGCACGAGGTGCTGAACCTGGTCTTCGACGACGGCGAGTTCCTGGAGGTCTTCCCGCACTGGGCCCGCAACATCATCACCGGCTTCGCCCGGCTGAACGGGCACTCGGTCGGAGTGGTTGCCAACCAGCCGCAGGTGCTGGCGGGATGCCTGGACATCGACGCCTCCTCCAAGGGCGCCCGCTTCGTCCGGTTCTGCGACGCGTTCAACATCCCGCTGATCGCCTTCGTCGACGTGCCGGGGTTCCTGCCCGGCCTCTCCCAGGAGTACGGGGGGATCATCCGGCACGGCGCCAAGCTGCTCTACGCCTTCACCGAGGCGACGGTCCCCCGGATGACGGTCATCACCCGCAAGGCCTACGGCGGCGCCTACCTGGTCATGAACTCCAAGCACATCCGGGCCGACGTCAACTTCGCCTGGCCGACCGCCGAGATCGCGGTCATGGGACCCGAGGGAGCGGTCAACGTCGTGTTCAAGCGGCAGCTGGAGGCCGCCGAGGACCCGGTGGCCAAACGGCAGGAGCTGATCACCGAGTACACCGAAAAGTTCTCCAACCCGTTCATCGCCGCCGAACGGGGTTACATCGACGCGGTGATCGAGCCGCAGCAGACCCGTTCCAGGCTGATCAAAGCCCTCGAGATGCTTCAGACCAAGCGGGAGAACCTGCCGGCGCGCAAGCACGGCAACATCCCGCTGTGACGACCTTCCCGCCGCCGAGAAGGCGAGGCCGGGTGGAGTGGTACGAGATCAAGCCGGCCCCCACCGCGCGCCAGGAACAGATCCTGCTGACCGCCCTGGAGATGGCACTGGCGACCGAGGCCAAGGAGATTCCGGCCTCCGGCTGGTCGTCTCCCCAGTACCAGGACGGCTCCTCCCTGCGCCCCGGCACGAGCGTGTGGAGCGCCGGTGAGGAGTCCCAGGCGCCCCGGCAGCCGAGCTTTCCGTACCCGACGCGAAGAAGGCCGAAAAAGCCCTAGCCCGCCCCCGGACCGGCGGTGTTTTCGATCCAATCGGCTGGGGTAGGTCTGGAATGAACAGACAGGCCAGCTCGATCTAGGAGGAGAGACATGGCTGAGGACGACCAGGCTGGAGGCATTGACGCTTCGAAGCTCACTGGCGAAGACCGCCCCGAGTCGGGCGGCGAGAACCTGCCCGGCGCCGCAGGCACGGCGGGTGCGGACAACCGTCTGACCATCCCGGACCCCACGGGGGAGGAGAACGCGAACAGCATCGACGTCGAGCCGTAGCGTCTCGAACCCTCAAGCCAAAAGGTCCCGATGCGGGGCCTTTTGCCTTTGTACGGCCGCCCGTCCCGGTGGCCTGGCAAATGTTTACCGCACGGGGGGCTCGGGTAGATCGCGAACGCAGAAACGACGCTCAGGAAAGGAGCAGTCATGCCCGACGCAGAAGGGAACCAGAAGGCAGATTCGGGGACCCAGACTCCCCTCCACGCCTACAAGCAGGAGTCCGGAAGCGGTCAGTCGGACCCCCATCAGGAAGACGTATCGGGCGACCCCACCGCAAAGGACATTCTCGAGGAGCCGGTCGAGCAGCGCGACGATCCTCAGAAGAACTTCAACCCGTAACGCCTGAGTCGGCCCGAGACCGTCGGGCCTCCTGCAGGGCTTAGCTACGCTTCTCCAATCCTGGCCCAGTCACGGTTGGAGAAGCGTATCTCGCGTCCGGGCGGGTTTTAGACCTGCCAGTGCTCCCGGCACCACTCCACCGTCCGAGCCAGGCCCTCCTCCAGCGGCACCACCGGCTCCCAACCCAGCAGCTTTCTCGCCCTCGTCAGGTCGGGCCGCCGGTTCTCGGGGTCGTCGACCGGCCGGGGTTCGAACACGATCTCCGAGTCCGAGCCCAGGGTGCGCTTGATGATCTCCGCGATCTGAAGGATCGTCGCCTCGCCGGGGTTGCCGATGTTGACCGGCTGGGCCGGCCCCTCGAACGCCAGCAGGGCCAGGAACCCGGAGATGAGGTCGGAAGCGAAGCACAGGCTCCGGGTCTGGCTGCCGTCCCCGTGCACGGTGATCGGCTTGCCGGCCAGGCACTGGTCGATGAAGGTCGGCACCGCCCTTCCGTCGTTGCGCCGCATGCGGGGGCCGTGGGTGTTGAAGATCCGTACCACTCGGATCGGCACCTGCCATTTCCGGTGGTAGGTGAACGCGAGTGCCTCGGCGTAGCGCTTGGCCTCGTCGTAGCAGGCCCGGGGCCCGATCGGGTTGACGTTGCCCCAGTAGGTTTCCGGCTGGGGATGCACCAGCGGGTCGCCGTACACCTCGGAGGTCGATGCCAGGAAGAAGCCGGCGCCCTTGCCCCGGGCCAGGTCCAGGCAGTTGAGCGTCCCGGCGGAGCCGACCCTGAGCGTCTCGATCGGGTAGCGGGCGTAGTCGACGGGGGACGCGGGGGACGCCAGGTGCATGACGAAGTCCACCGGGCCCTCGACCTCCAGGGCGTCGCTGACGTCCTGCTCGAAGAACTCGAAGCCCGGGTCGTCCCTCAGGTGTGCGACGTTGGAGAGGGCGCCGGTGAGCAGCGAGTCGAAGCAGGCAACCCGGTGACCCTCGGCCAGAAGGCGCTCGCACAGGTGGGAGCCGAGGAACCCGGCCCCCCCGGTGACGACCAGCCTCAAAGATTGGCGGGCGGGCGCCCGGTGGGAATGTAGCTGAACCCGGCCTCTACGACACGGTCGCTGTCGAGCAGGTTCCGGCCGTCGACGATGATCGGCAGGGTGACGATCCCCTTCAACCGGACGAGGTCCAGATCGCGGAACTGCGGCCAGTCGGTGCACACGACGATGCAGTGGGCACCCTCGGCGCCCTCGTACGGGTCGTCGACCACCTCCAGTCCGGGCAGCTCCCTGCGGGCCGCCTCGTTCGCCTGCGGGTCGTGGCCGACGACCACCGCTCCGGCGGCGGCCAGCTCCCGGGCCAGGTTCAGCGCCGGCGACTCCCGCACGTCGTCGGTACCCGGCTTGAACGACAGGCCGAGCAGCAGGATCCGCTTGGACTCGACGTTCCACACCGCGTCCTTGATCTTTCGCAGCGTCGAGTCAAGGGCCTCCCGGTTGATCTTCATGACCTCCTCCAACAGGCCGAAGTCGTAGCCGAGCCGGCCGGCTACCGCCCGGAAGGCCAGCAGGTCCTTGGGGAAGCAGTAACCGCCGTAGCCCAGCCCGGCGTTCAGGAACTCCCGGCCGATGCGGTGGTCGGAACCCATGATGTCGGCCACCGAGACGACGTCCGCCCCCGACGCTTCGCATACCCGGGCCAGCGCGTTGGCGAACGAGATCTTCAGGGCCAAAAAGGCGTTGCAGGCGTGCTTGGCCAGCTCGGCGGTGGAGATGTCGGTGGCAAAGTAGCGGCAGTCGCCGTCCAGCACGCTGGCGTACAGCTCGCGCATCAGATCGTGGGCCTCGGGGTCGTCGGAGCCGACGAGGATCCGGTCCGGCTTCAGCGAGTCCTCCACCGCCGCCCCCTCCCGGAGGAACTCGGGGCTGGAAACCAGGCGCACCCGGTGGCTGGTGGTCTTGGCGAAGATGGACCTCAGCCGGTCGGCGGTGCTGACCGGCACCGTGGACTTCTGGATCACCACCAGGTCGCCGGTGGCGTTGGAGGCGACCGCCCGGGCGGCGTTCTCGACCGCCAGCAGGTTGGCCTCGCCGTCGGCCCGCGCCGGAGTGCCGACACATATGAAGGCGCAGTCGGCTCGGTCGAGAGCGACCGAGGCGTCCCGGGTGAAGTTCAGTTTCCCGGAAGCGACGACCTCGTCCAGCAGCTCCTGCAGCCCCGGTTCGTAGAACGGAGCCTCGCCGCGCTTCAGGCTGTCGATCTTCGCGGAGTCCTCGTCCAACCCCACGACGTCGTGCCCGAACCTGGCCAGCGTCGCCGCCGTCACCAGGCCGACGTGGCCCACTCCGATTACCGCAACCTTCATGGTCGACTCACCCCTTCCGGTATCGAAATACTACCTGCGGAGCTCGAGACTTAACGTAGCTGCACCAGATCGCCGGCCAGGATGGTGCGCCCTCCCGCGAGAACCAGGGCCCCCGCAGGGTCGATTCCGGCGGCCAGGTCCTCCAACGGTCCGGACCCCACGTCGACCCGAACCCGCCGGCCGAGGGTGCCGCACCAGGGCCGGTACGAGGGGACGATCTGCTCCACCGGGCCGTCGACGAGCCGGGCCAGGTGACGGACCAGCCCCTCCAGAACCGGCAGCCGGCCGAATCGCCGCCCGGTGAACTGCTCGAGGCTGGTGGCGGTAGCCGCGATCTCCTCCGGGAACTCCTGCTGCTTCACGTTTACGCCGACTCCGAGCACCACGACGCCGCCGGCCGCCTCCGACAGCATCCCGGCCACCTTGCGGTCGCCGAGCAGCACGTCGTTGGGCCACTTGACCGAGGCCGGCACCTCGAGCTCCTCCAGGCACCGGCACAGCGCAACCGCCGCCGCCAGCGCCAGCAACCCGCGCTGCCCAGGCTCCATCGACGGGCGCAACACCACCGATGCCAGCACGCTGCTGCCGGCCGGTGCCAGCCAGGTGCGCTCCAGCCGGCCCCGGCCGGCGGTCTGGTAGTCGGCGACGACCAGGCTTCCATGGGCGGCGCCCTCGGCGGCCCACTCCATGGCGACCCGGTTGGTGGAGCCGGTTTCGGGGAGGAACCGCACCTCGGGAACCCATCCCGGCAGGGCCCGGCGAATGGACTCGGCGGTCAGATCGTTCAACGCCCCGATCCTAACCTCCCGACTACAATCTGCAGGTCCCATGCCAAAAATCACGAAAGTCCTCGTAGCCAACCGCGGCGAAATTGCGATCCGCATCTTCCGGGCGTGCCGCGAGATGGGCATCGCCACGGTTGCGGTCTACTCCGACATCGACCGCAACGCCCTGCACGTCACCTTCGCCGACGAGGCCTATCTGCTGGGGGAAACCGCTCCGGCCGCCAGCTACCTCAACGTCCCCAAGATCCTCGCGGTGGCCGGCCGCTCCGGCGCCGACGCTGTCCACCCGGGCTACGGCTTCCTGGCCGAGAACTCCGGGTTCGCCGCTGCGGTGGAAAAAGCCGG
>DATABX010000167.1:0-5256 GCA_036259335.1 Actinomycetota bacterium | reverse complement strand
GTCGGGGACCGGGATCGCGGCACTGGACGACGGGCCGATGATCGCCGGGGACACCGCCCTGCGGCTGGCGTGCGACTGCCACCACGAGCTGGTGGTCGAGGGGCCGGACCGGGTGCCGATCGGGATCGGAAGAAGAAGCCGCCAGATCCCCGGGTGGCTGTGGCGGGTGCTAAAGCACCGGGACCACACCTGCCGGTTCCCGGGATGCGACCGTACCGGCTGGCTGCAGGGCCACCACATCCGGCACTGGACCCACGACGGGCGGACCGACGCCGGCAACCTGACGCTTTTGTGCTGGTTCCACCACCGGCTGGTCCACGAGGGAGGCTGGAGCATCAAAGGCAACCCAGACGAGTGGATCGACTTCATCGACCCCCACGGCAACCTGCTCAGCTCGCTGCCCCCACCCCCGGTGGAGCCGGAGCTGCGGGACGGGCTGTTCAACCTGTTCTGGGAGGACCGGCCGCCGGACCGGCCGCCGGACCGGCCGCCGCCCGGTAAGGACGGGCTGCCCGGCGAGGGCCAGGCCGGCGAGGGGCCGCCCGGCGGGAATTAGGTCGGGCGCTGTCCTCGTTAAGGTATAGACAGTGCCCATCAACATGACCTCAGGCCTCAAGGCCGTCTTCTTCGATGCCGGAGAGACGCTCCTCGCACCCCACCCGTCGCACCATGAGCTGTTCGCCCTGGTGCTGTCCGAGCATGGCCATCAGGTGGCGCCGGAGACGGTTCAATCCGTCTTCGCCGACATGGCCCCCACCTTCGTGGCGGTGATGGACCGCATGGCGGTCAAGCAGTGGTCGATATCCCGGGAGGCGTCGC
Source organism: Actinomycetota bacterium (assembly GCA_036259335.1). GTDB lineage: Bacteria > Actinomycetota > CADDZG01 > JAHWKV01 > JAHWKV01 > JAJCYE01. Next base: position 4,437 of record DATABX010000167.1, on the reverse strand, counting down.
TGGAGTTCTGGGGCCGGATATACGGTGAGGCGCTGGAGCGGCTCGGGGTTCCGGATCCCGGCCAGTCGGTCTTCGACTCGCTTTACGAGCGGTTCACCCGCTACGACTCCTACCGGCTGTTCCCCGAGTGCATCCCGACCCTGCGGGCGGTGAAGGAAGCCGGGCTGGTGGTCGGGCTCATCTCCAACTTCGAGGAGTGGCTGGAGGGCATGCTGATCGAGATGGAGATCGCGCACCTCTTCGACATCATGGTGATCTCGGGCAAGGAGGGGATCGAGAAGCCGGACCCGGCCATCTTCCGCCTGGCGCTCGACCGCTCCGGAGTCGACGCCCGGCACTCCATCTACGTGGGCGACCACCCGAAGCTCGACGTCGAGGCCGCCCGGGCGGTCGGCATGGACGCCGTTCTCATCGACCGCAAGGGCCACCACCCCGAATTCGCCGGCGACCGGATCGACACCCTGGACGGGCTGCTCGGCCTGCTGGATCTTGGATACTTGGATAACCATGCCTGAGTTCAAGATCGTCTCGGACTGGGCCCCCAGCGGCGACCAGCCCCAAGCCATCGAGAAGCTGTCCCGCGGGCTGCACGAGGGACTGGCCCGCCAGACGCTGCTGGGCATCACGGGGTCCGGCAAGGGGTTCACGATGGCCGGCGTCATCGCCAACGCCCAGCGGCCCACGCTGATCATCGCCCCCAACAAAAGTCTGGCCGCCCAGCTCACCAACGAGATGAAGGAGTTCTTCCCGCACAACGCGGTGGAGTACTTCGTCTCCTACTACGACTACTACCAGCCCGAGGCGTACATCCCCTCCAGCGACACCTACATCGAGAAGGACTCGTCGCTGAACGACGAGATCGACCGGCTCCGCCACTCCGCCACCGCCGCCCTGCTCAGCCGGCGGGACGTGATCATCGTCGCCAGCGTCTCGTGCATCTACGGCCTGGGGTCCCCGCAGGAATACGAGTCGCAGCTGCTCCGGCTGGCGATCGGCAAGGAGTACCCGCAGGCGGTGATGCTGCGCAAGCTGGTCGACATGGCCTACGAGCGCAACGAGCTCAACTTCATCCGCGGCAAGTTCCGGGTCCGGGGCGACACCCTCGACATCTTCCCGGCGTACCAGGAGAGCGCGGTGCGGGTGGAGCTGTTCGGCGACACCATCGAGCGACTGGTCCGGCTCGACCCGCTGACCGGCGAGCGGCTGGGCGACGAGGACGCGGTCACGATCTTCCCGGCCTCCCACTACGTCGCCTCCGGCCCCCGCATGGAGCGGGCGATCCGCCAGATCAAGGCCGAGCTGAAGGACCGCCTTTACGTGCTGGAGACCGAGCAGAAGCTGCTCGAGGCCCAGCGCCTGCGGATGCGCACCGAGTACGACCTGGAGATGATGGAGCAGATCGGGTTCTGCAACGGCATCGAGAACTACTCCCGGCACATCGACGGCCGGGAGCCGGGGTCGCCGCCGTTCACCCTGCTGGACTACTTCCCCGACGACTTCATCACGGTCATCGACGAGTCCCACGTGACCATCGGCCAGCTCCACGGCATGTACGAGGGGGACCTGAGCCGCAAACAGGTGCTGGTGGAGCACGGGTTCCGCCTGCCGTCGGCCATCGACAACCGGCCGCTGCGCTTCGACGAGTTCGTCGAGCGGGTGGGCGACGTGATCTTCATGTCGGCGACCCCGAGCCCCTACGAGATGAAGGTGTCCAGCCAGGTGGTGGAGCAGATCGTGCGGCCGACCGGGCTGGCGGACCCCGAGGTGAGCGTCCGGCCGAGCAAGGGGCAGATCGACGACCTGATGAGCGAGATCAAGGTGCGGGTCGACAAGGACCAGCGGGTGCTGGTCACCACGCTCACCAAACGGATGGCCGAGGACCTGACCGACTACCTGCTGGAGTCGGGGGTGAAGGTCCGGTACCTGCACTCGGACGTCGACACGATCACCCGGATCGAGATCCTGAGGGACCTGCGGCTCGGCGAGTTCGACGTGCTGGTGGGCATCAACCTGCTGCGTGAGGGCCTCGACCTGCCGGAGGTGGCGCTGGTCGCCATCCTCGACGCCGACAAGGAGGGGTTCCTGCGCTCCCAGACCTCGCTGATCCAGACCATGGGGCGGGCGGCCCGTAATGTCGAAGGACAGGTCATCATGTACGCGGACAACGTCACCGATTCCATGCGGGCGGCCATCTCCGAGGCGACTCGGCGGCGGCAGATCCAGCTGGCCTACAACGAGGAGCACGGCATCAACCCGTCGACCATCCGCCGCAACATCTCGGACATCCTGCTGGGGGCCGAGTCCGCCTCCACGCCGCTGCCCAAGGGCAAGGGCCGGCGCTCCCGCCAGCGCGAGGAGCTGTCGCTGCCCAAGGACGAGCTGGTCCGGCTGGTGCAGTCGCTCGAGGCCGAGATGCACGAGGCGGCCAAGAGCCTGCGGTTCGAGTACGCGGCGCGGCTGCGGGACGAGGTCTCCGACCTGAAGCGGGAGCTGAAAGCCCTTGCCTGAGTTCGACCCCAAGACCAACGGGCACAAGGCGCCGCCGCCTCCGCCCCCGCCGCGCCGCGGTGGCGGCATCCTGTTGATGGCGCTGGTCTCCGCCCTAACCGGCCTCAACCTGCTGGTCGGCGGCGCGGTCGGCGCGATCGTCGGTTCGGTCACCAATGCGGGGGACGTGGTCCCGGCGCTCGTAGCCCTCGGCGCCGGGTTCGGCGGCGCGATCGGCGTCTATTTCGGGGTTCGGGTCTGCGTACGGCTCGGCGGGTCCAGCGGCGTAGCCTCGACCCGGTGGCTGACCGCCTGGGGACTGGCCGGGCTGCTGGGCTCGATCGCCCTGGCCGCCCTGGTCGCCAGCCCGCTCACCCCGATCATCGCCATCCTGCTTCCCGGAGTCACGGCCGCGCTCGGGGACCGCTTCGCGACCAAGAAGCACCTTGCCGCCGCCGGCCAGCGCAAGCCCAAGGCGAAGCTTCGTGAACAGGAAGAGGCTTCCGAGTAGGACGAACTCCTTCGAAGGCCGGGAAATCATCGAACATATGATCGATCTGAAGTTGTTTGGCATGGCACAATGAGCCGACGATGACCACCACAAAAAAGCGGGCGGGGAGCGCAACCGACCTGGTTATCCGGGGCGCCCGGGAACACAACCTCAAAGATGTCCACCTCGAGCTGCCGCGGGACGCCATCATCGTCTTCACCGGGATCTCCGGCTCCGGCAAGTCCTCGCTGGCCTTCGACACGATCTACGCCGAGGGGCAGCGGCGCTACGTCGAAAGCCTCTCCTCATACGCCCGCCAGTTCCTGGGCCAGATGCAGAAGCCGGAGGTCGACTTCATCGAGGGACATTCGCAGGCGATCTCCATCGACCAGAAGTCACCTTCCAGCAACCCCCGGTCGACCGTCGGCACGATCACCGAGATCTACGACTACCTCCGCCTCCTCTACGCCCGCATCGGCAAGCAGCACTGCTGGAACTGCGGCCGGCCCATCGCCCGCCAGACGCCGGAGCAGATCGTCGATCAGGTGCTGGAGCTGCCGGCCGGCACGAAGTTCCAGGTGCTTGCGCCGGTGGTCCAGGGCAAGAAGGGCGAGTACGAAACGCTGCTCGAGGACCTGGCCCGGAAGGGCTACTCCCGCGCCAAGGTGGACGGTGAGCTGGTCGACCTGTCGGAGAAGCACCGGCTGGACCGGTACTACAAGCACGACATCGACGTGGTGGTCGACCGGCTGGTGATCAAGGAGGGAATCAACCGCCGGCTGACCGACTCGATAGAGACCGCCCTCGGCCTGGGCGAGGGGCTGGTGACCATCGACCTGGTCGACGACCAGCGCACCCTCGGGTTCTCGCAGAGCGCCGCCTGCCTGAACTGCGGCCTGTCGTTCGACGAGCTGCAGCCCCGCAACTTCAGCTTCAACACCCCCTACGGCGCCTGCTCCCGGTGCGATGGCATCGGCACCCACCTGGAGGTCGACACCGACCTGATCGTCTCCAACTACGAGCTGTCGATATCCGGCGGCGCCATCCGGCCCTGGTCCTACGCCAAGCTCGACTACTTCATCCGGATGATGGAGGCGGTGGCCGACAAATTCGGCTTCTCGGTCGACACGCCGTGGGGGGAGCTGTCCGACGCGAACCGCAACGTGATCCTCAACGGAACGGGCGAGGAGCAGGTCTTCATCAAGTACAAGAACCGCTACGGCCGGGTCCGCCAGTACCACACCACCTTCGAAGGGGTCGTGCCCTGGCTCGAGCGCCGGCGGACCGAGACCGAGTCCGAGTTCGCCCGGGAGCGGATCGAGCAGTTCTTCCGCGAGGTCCCCTGCCCGGCCTGCGGCGGTGCCCGGCTGAAGCCGCAGGCGCTGTCGGTTTACGTCGGCGGCAAGAACATCTGGTAGGTGAGCCAGACGTCGATCCTGGAGTCCGAGAAGTTTCTCGGG
>DATABX010000166.1:0-5964 GCA_036259335.1 Actinomycetota bacterium | reverse complement strand
GGCCAGCCGGAACTTCACCTCGGCGCGCCGGGCCGGGTCCCCGGAGCCCTCCAGCACCCGGTCGATCTGACGGGTGGCTTCCAGTCCGAGGGCAGCGTGGGCGTCGGCCCGGTGGTCCAGCACCCAGTCGGCCTGCCACTGGAGGGCGTCGACGACGTTCAGCCATCGCTCATCGCCCGCCGGGAGCAGCTCGACGAGCGAGTTCAGAATCGTGAGAGCCTCGCGGAACGCCTCCTGCTTCTCCGCCTGCCGGACCGCATTCTGCAGGACCTCGACTGCCTCGCCGTCCTCGATGCCGGCGGAGTGGACGAAGTGCGGCGCCGCCGCCCCGAGCCGGCCGGCCGAGGCGAGGGCCCGCCCGACCATCCGGTGGACCGACCGCCGCCGGGCGGGACCGATGCTGTCGAAAATCACCTCGCGGATGAGGGGGTGTGCGATCTCGTAGGTGAGGCTTCGGCCCCGCTCCTCGTCCACCACCAGACGAGATCGCACAAGCTTGTGGAGGATGATCTCCAACCGGTCGGCCGGGCGGGCGGCCAGCCTGGTGAGCTCCTCGAACTCGACCCGCTGGCCGACGACCGCCATGACCTCGAGGGTGGCAATCGCAGCCTCGTCCAGGCCTTCCAGCTGGTTGCGGACCACGCCGGCCAGGGCCTCGGGCAGGGAGCTGAGGTGGGGCGCCGAGAGGTCGGCTCCCTGGTCCACCAGCGCCTGGAGCAGGGACAGGGCGAACATCGCGTTGCCCCGGGACTGCTCGACCAGCCAGCGCACCAGGGCCGGGGAGGGAGGCGACTCGAGATAGGCCTCTGCCAGCTCGCCGACAGCCTGCGGCTCGAGGGGAGGGACCGGCAGGCGGACGAGAATCCCATCCTTCTCCAGCCAGTTCATCACCTCCCGAGCAATCTGCAGGCTGTCGAGCTCAGCTGCCCTGGCTGATGCAACCAGCAACACCGGGAAGTCGTTCAGGTTTCGAGCGAGATAGTGAAGGGTCTCCCACGACGAGGCGTCGGCCAGGTGCAGGTCGTCGAGCAGGATGTGCACCGGCCCCTTGCGAGTGAGGTTGCCGAGCAGGGTCACCAATCCCTGCAACAGGCGGGCTCTCGGCGGCTCCCGGTCGGGGACCGACCCACGGACCGCGGCCACGCTGTACAGGAGCGAGGCAAGGTCGTCCAGGTATCCGCCGCAGAGGCGGGCGACCTCGTCGACGGGGAGGTCGCGCAGGTAGCCCTCGAAGGCTTCGGCCCACAGGCCCATCGGCGCAGTCTCGCCGAGCGGGTAGGCCCGGGCGACCAGGCCGATACTGTTTCTGGGGCTCCGGGACAGCGCCTCAGCCGCCAGCCGGCTCTTGCCGACCCCCGGGTCGCCGGATAGCACTACACAACGGAAGTGGCCGGCTGAGGAGGCTCTGCGAACAGCCTCCAGCTGCGACTGCTGCAAAGCCCGGCCGACAAGCTTCGTCTTACGCAGCATCCCCCTGGTTCTCGGATGGTACGGTCCCGAGAAGTCTCCCCCCGAAACAATAGGGTGAGCGGTCCTGCTCAGCAAGAAGGGCCCGTCGTCCCGGAGTGGATTCACGATGCGAAGCGGAAACCTCCCCTGACCGCCCGGGTTTGAGGCAGGACCAGGTCGAGGCCGTGAGCCGGAACTGAAACTTCCACGCCGGACCCCTCGCCGATCCAGCAGCGCCTCCAGGGGGCCGCCGACCCGGCGGGGTGCGATTCCGGAATACGCCGGCCGGCCGCTTGCACCTTGAGCATGCTCGGAACCGAGATGAAGCTGCGCTTCTCGTCCAGCCGGTAGTTGATGGGCACCTGGTAGAAGCCGACGTCGGTGCCTGCGAGCTCCGCCAGCTCCGCCAGCGGTCCGCCGAGCCTGCCCTGGAACGCATCGACGACCCAGCGGACCACCTCGGGAGCCGCATCCTCGTCGACCAGGATGAGCCTTTGCCCGGCGTCGCTCGCGCCGGTCCTGCTGGTCACCGTGATCACTGCGGTGTCCGAAACCCCGATGCCGGCCACCTCACCCTTGTCGATGAGCCAGGTGGTCACCGAGGTCGACTCCCCCGCCAGGTCCCCGGCCCGGTACCAGAACGGGGCGCCCCGGTAGACGTCGACCACCGTGCCCTCCAGGTAGTAGACGTTGTCGATGTGGATGCTCACGGCCGGGTTGCCCGTCCGTGGAGGCTGCGCTCGCTGCGCCGGCCGGGGTGGAGGATGAAAGACAGCTTGCCGGTGTCCTCGAACAGGTGCAGTAGGTAGGCGAGAAGGCCGATCAGTGGCCAAAGTGCCGCCCCGGTGCCGGGCAGCGCCCCCGCGAGGCTGGGAGTGATCACCAGGATCAGCGAGAACCCGATGAAGAGGTGAAAAAGACGCCGAAGACTACGTTCGACTGAAAACCGCATGAGTGTCGCCCCCAACTTGTCTCAGGCAAATCCGTCGGGGATGACGCTATCCCGGAGGGGTACGGAAGTCGTCCGTGCCATTGCGGAGTGGGGTACGGAGATCCCGCCGGTTAATGCTCCGTGTCGGTTCCGTCTGGGGCAGGTTTAGGGTGGGTAGGCGGTCGGGGGATAGAAGGGCGTGATTATTGGCCCTCTAGCCCTGGAATTCCCGTCTTTTCCCGACCTCAGGTATCATCTGCGTCCCCCTTACGCAACAGAACTTGACAAACTTATTTCGCGAAGTTCCCGAGGCTAGTTATGGCAATACGGTTCAACAGCCCGAACGTTCGGCCCGCCCACAAGTGGTCTGAGATCGAAGCCGCGCTCAAGACCGCTGCGCCGAAGCCCGTGAACAAACCGAAGGAAGAGTCTGGGGAGTCCAAGGCCCCCCACGAACGGAGTTCGCTGAGCTACATGCCGGCGCTCGACGGCCTGAGGGCTTTTGCCGTCTTCGCTGTTTTGGCCTACCACGCCGGAATGCCGTGGGCCACGGCCGGCTTTCTGGGGGTCGACGTCTTCTTCGTGATCAGCGGCTACCTGATCACCGCGCTGCTTCTCAACGAGCACCACCGGACCGGCCGGGTCTCGCTGTCCAACTTCTGGCGCCGGCGGGCCCTGAGGCTGCTGCCGGGTCTTCTGGTGCTGCTGGCGACGGTGTCGCTGGTGGTGCCGATCCTGGCCCCCGACCAGAACGCCGGCTTGCGCGGCGACCTCATCGCCGCTCTGACCTACGTGAGCAACTGGTGGCTGATCTTTCAGGACCAGCCGTACTTCCAGGCCATCGGCCGGCCCCCGGTGCTCCAGCACCTGTGGAGCCTGGCGGTGGAGGAGCAGTTCTATCTCGTGTGGCCCATCGTGCTGGCCCTGGCCCTCCGCAACCCGTTCAAGCGCCCGAAGCGGCTGGTGAAGTGGATCCTTATGGCGGTTGGAGCCTCGGCGCTGACGATGGCGCTGCTCTACTCGCCGGAGGGAGACGCCTCCCGGGTGTACTACGGCACCGACACCCGCGTCGGAACCATCCTTCTGGGGGCGGCGCTCGCCTTTCTCTGGAGTCCCGGGAACCGCACTGCCTCCCCCAAGTGGGTGGGAAGCTTCGTGCGGGACCTCGCAGGTCTGGGGTCGCTGACCGCCATCGCCTGGTTCATGCTCAACTGGAGCGAGTTCGAGCCGTTGCTCTACCGGGGCGGGTTCACCCTGGTGGCGCTTCTCGCTGCGATTCTCGTTGCCGTGGCCTCCCACCCGGGAGCGGTCACCAAGGGGCTGCTGGGCAATCTCCCGATGCGCTGGATCGGCCAGCGCTCCTACTCCATCTACCTGTGGCACTGGCCGGTCTTCATGCTGACCCGGCCCCAGCTCGACACCTCGCTCACCGGGCTCCCCCTGTTCGGGCTGCGGATGGGGCTCACCCTCTCGCTGGCGATCGCCAGCTACGGCCTCATCGAAAAGCCCGTCCGGTCGGGCGCTCTCGGCAGGGCCTGGGGCCGGGTGCGCAGTGGGTTGACCGCACCGCGCTCGTTCCCGCGGTTCGCCGGCGGGGTGGCCGGACTGATGCTCCCCGTCCTGCTCGGAGGCGCCCTGGCGGCAGGCACGCTGATCGATCGAAAGGCTCCGCCGCCACCCGCCCAGGCGGCTCTGGAGGACGCCGGCCAGATTTCGACCACCGCCAGCTCGATGATCGACGAGGTCGTGGTGACCGAAACCACCGAGCCGGTGCAGCCTCCGCCCGACCCGGCCGCCGTGCCGCCCGCCGGCCCGGCAGCCGCCCCGCCCGACCCGGCAGCCGCGGCTCCTCCCCCTCCGATGCGGGTCACCGCCGTCGGCGACTCGGTGATGGTCATCGCCCAGGAGGCCCTCGCCGGACGGTTCGGGAACGCGGTGGTGGACGCCGGAGTCGGCCGCCAGACGAAGGCGGTGATCGAGACGGTGCAGGCGCTGAAGGACCGGGGCCAGATCGGGGACAGCGTCATCGTCCACATGGGCACCAACGGCCTGATCACGGTCAAGCAGCTCAACCAGCTGATGGAGATCCTCAAGGACGTGCCTAAGGTCCTGCTGGTCAACGTCAAGGTCGCCCGGCCGTGGGAGGAGATCAACAACCGGATGCTGGCCGAGAACGTCGGCCGCTTCCCCAACGCCCGGCTGGTCGACTGGAAGAGCACCGCCACGGCCCACCCCGAGGCGTTCTACAAGGACGGGGTGCACCTCAAGCCCAGCGGGGTCGGCATCTACGTCGACCTGCTGAGCGGGAGCGTCGCCAGCTAGTAGCGCACAAAACCCTTCGATGTGCGCCAACTGATAGATTCCGGGCATGGCCCAGTCCGAATCCCCGCTCGTCGTCATGGAGGACGTCAACAAGAGTTTCGGGGAGCTTCGGGCTCTGAAGAACATCAACCTGAGCGTCGACCACGGCGAGGTGGTGGTGGTGATCGGGCCGTCGGGATCCGGAAAGTCGACGCTTTGCCGCACGATCAACCGGCTCGAGCCGATCGATTCCGGCCGCATCCTCATCGACGGCGAGCCGCTGCCCCTGGAGGGAAAGGCCCTTGCCAAGATCCGCGCCGACATCGGGATGGTCTTCCAGTCGTTCAACCTGTTCGCCCACAAGACCGTGCTGAAGAACGTCACGATGGGGCCGGTCAAGGTGCGGGGCATGTCCAAGGCGGACGCCGAGGCCCGGGCCATGGAGCTGCTGAAGCGGGTCGGCATCGACAACAAGGCCAACAGCTATCCGGCCGAGCTCTCGGGCGGCCAGCAGCAGCGGGCGGCCATCGCCCGGGCGCTCGCGATGAACCCCAAGCTCATGCTGTTCGACGAGCCGACCTCGGCGCTGGACCCGGAGATGATCAAAGAGGTGCTGGACGTCATGGTGGAGCTGGCGCGGGAGGGCACCACGATGATCGTGGTCACCCACGAGATGGGGTTCGCCCGTTCGGCCGCCCAGCGGGTGGTTTTCATGGACGCCGGCGAGATTCTCGAGGTGGCGCCGCCCGAGCAGTTCTTTTCCGCACCGCAAACCGAAAGAGCGCGAGACTTCCTATCCAAGATCCTTGCCCACTAGTTCAGGAGGGGGACGTATGAGCAAGACCCGTGCAGTGCTTCTATCCCTGGTGCTCTGCCTCGGCCTTGTGGCCGGCGCCTGCGCCTCGGACGACAACCCGGCGATCGAAGGGCCGGGCGGCGGAGGTGACTCAGTTGAGGTTCCCGAGTTCGACGAAGGCACCACCATGGCGGAGATCCAGGAGCGCGGGTCCATCAACGTGGGCACCAAGTTCGACCAGAACCTGTTCGGGCTGAAGAACCCGGTGACGGGCGAGATCGAGGGCTTCGACGTCGAGATCGCCAAGATCATCGCCCAGGCAATCTTCGGCGGCACCATCGAGGAAGCGGCGGAGAAGATCAACTTCATCGAGACCGTGTCCGCAGTGCGGGAGGCGGAGATCCAGAAGGGCAGCGTCGACATGATCGTCGCCACCTACACCATCAACGACGCCCGCAAGCAGCTGGTCGACTTCGCCGGTCCCTAC
>DATABX010000165.1:0-2311 GCA_036259335.1 Actinomycetota bacterium | reverse complement strand
AAGGTCGTTGTCGATGGTCTTCGGCACCCCGATGACCGCCACGCCCTCGGCGTGCAGCTTGTTGGCCGCGCCCAGCGTGTCCTCGCCGCCGATCGGGATCAGGCAGTCGATCTTGTTGGCCTCCATGTGGTCGAGGATCTTCTGGACGCCGCCCTCGACCTTGAACGGGTTGGTGCGGGAGCTGCGCAGGATCGTGCCGCCGCGATGCAGTATGCCGCGGGTGTTGTCGAGGGTCAGCGGCATCGTGAGGTTCTCGATCGGGCCCTTCCAGCCGTAGCGGAAGCCGATGATCTCGTCGCCGTAGTGGTTGATTCCCCTCCGCACGATGCCCCGAATCACCGCGTTCAGTCCGGGACAGTCGCCGCCGCCGGTCAACACTCCTACGCGCATCCTCAAACTCCTTTGTTTGCTGGGAAATCGATACCCGCTGAAATGGCCCCGACCCCGGAGGCTTCGGGTGGTCCTGGCTTCGCATAACCGTACCCGCCCTTGCCTCGGACGGGCAACTTGACCCAAGCGCCCGCCGAGGGGGAAGGTGTTCCAGCTCGACGGTTCCGAGAACCTGCCGGAATTTCGAAGATCCGACGCACAGGCATACCATTCCCACGATGAAGGACGAATCCGGCAGGATCGTTGCGGTCTGCGGCGCGACCGGCCGTCAGGGAGGCGCGGTCTGCCGAAGCATGATCCGTCGCGGTTGGAACGTACGGGGACTGACCCGCAACCCGGACGGCAAGGCCGCCAACCAGCTTGCCGCTCTCGGCGTCGAGGTCGTCGGCGCCGACATGGACGAACTCCGGTCTCTCGAGAAGGCATTCGACGGCGTGGACGCCGTTTACAGTGTGCAGAACGGCCTCAAGGCCGGATTCGACAAGGAGGTCTCACAGGGACGCAACGTTGCCGACGCCGCGGCCGGTCGTAGGGTAGGCCACGTCGTGTACGGCTCGGCCGGGCCCGGGGATGAGCGCACCGGGGTGGAGTCCTGGGACGTCAAGCTCGTGGTAGAAGGCCACATGCAGGAACTCGGTCTGCCGCTGACGATTCTGCGGCCGATGGCGTTCATGGAGCTGATGACCGACAAGTCGCTCTATCCGTCGGTCGGAACCTGGAACATCTGGCCGAAGATCATGGGCCAGGACCGGCCGGTGCCCTGGCTGTCCGTACCAGACCTGGGGGACATCGCCGCCGCCGCCTTCGCCGACCCGGACCGCTTCGCCGGCAAGGATCTGGTGCTGGCCGGCGACGTTCGGTCGCTGGCCGAGTGCCGTGCGATCTACCGTGAGGTGATGGGAAAGGACCCCGCCTCGGTCCCGATGCCTCGATGGTTGTTCGACAAGTTCACCCGGAGGGACCTCACCACCATGTGGCACTGGTTGCGCGTCCACCCCGTGCCGCTGGACACCAAGCCGACCTGGGACATCCTCTCCCGGGCCAGGACGGTTCGGGTCTACCTGGCCGAGCAACGGGACTCGCGCCTGGGCTGACCCTGCGCTCAGGTTCCCTTCGTCCGCTGGCGCTTGCGCCTCAAGAGCTCGGAAACCCCTTCGGCGGCGGGTTCTGCCGGCTGTGGTGCGGCCAGCGGCGTCGCCGGCGAAGCGGCCGGAGCGTCGGTGTCGCTCGGGGACGGCGCCGCCTTCCCAACCGGCCCAATCGAATCGTCCCCATGGCCGGCCGGCTCACCATCGTGAGGCGGCGAGGGTTTTGCCGACCGCCTCGGCGCCGGTACCTGCCTCACCCGGTACTTGGCCTGCAGCATCCGCTCCATCCGGTCGCTTCGAGCGGCCGCCTTCTGGAGCCACGGCGGCCGGATGGCCCGGGCGGCGGCCAGGTCCTCCCGGGTGACGATCACCCTCCGCAGAGCTACGTCCAGCGGCAGCAGCAGCGCCGCGATCAAAGCCAGCCAGTTGGCGATCTCCACCCGGCGCGTGCCGGAGGGCAGGTCCGGGTCGAAAACCTCGGCCGCCGTGGGATCCAGGCGGCCCTCGGTCGCCGAGGTCAGGTCGCCCAGCAGCGTCGTGTTCGTGCTCCCGGGCGAGTACTCGCCGGAGTACGACCTCACCGCTCCGACGGTGTCCCGGTAGACGCCGGTGCCCCCGGCGGTCAGGTCGGTCGAGACCAGGTAGGAGCCGGCGGCGCTGGCCTGCAGCGTGCCCGACATCTGGTTGATCCCCGAGCGGGACAACTCCACCTCGCTCGGCGTCCCGTCCGGAGCCACCACCCGGGCGGTGCCGGTGATCCCCTCGGGCAGCGGCTGCTCGGACTCCACGGTCACCTCGAGACCGTCCTCGGTTGGCGTCGCCTGGGTGGAGAA
>DATABX010000164.1:0-2269 GCA_036259335.1 Actinomycetota bacterium | reverse complement strand
CCCTGGTTCATGCTCGAGAAGGCCCGGGTGCCCCCGGCCTCGTTCTCCACCACCAACATCGGAGCCGTCGGCCCGATGGCGCTCGCCATGGGGACCACGGCGTCGTGGTGGTTGGCCGGCTCCAGGCGCACCTCGTCCCGGCCGAGCAGCTTGTCGACCTCGTCCGGGCTGTCCGCCCATCCCTCGGCCATCACCGCAGCTCGCACTGACCGGCGGAGCGGGTCGGCCATATCGCCCCAGGCTATCGCGGGGCCGCTGTGGAGGATGGTTCGATCGTCGACGCCCGGAACGACCTTCGCCGCCTGCTCGATTCGCACGAGCTTGGGGGATCCTTCGTCCAGCCGGCGGGCGACCTCGGCGTTTGCCTCGTCGATCGATGCGGAGTTTCGGCCGAAGAGCCGGGACAGCGCGGCCACCAGCGCGGGGTCGCCATCAGCCGGGATCCTCCAGTCCACCTGGACCACCGGGCGGCCCTGCTCGCGGACTGCGTCGCCGAACAGCGACAGCCCGAGGTTTACAACCCCGATATCGGAGGGGAGAGGGATTCCACTCATCGCAACTCGACCATACACTACAATAAACAAAATATTTCCGATCCTCATCGCGGGAGGAAGCATGGCGAAAACGGCCGTAGTCGCGCTGGGTGGAAACGCCCTGACTCGCGAGGGTCAGCCCGGCACCTACGAGGAGATGGAGGCCAACGCCAACGCGATGGCCCGCTCCGTCGCGTCGCTGCTTCGGGCCGGCTGGCGGGTGGTGATCGTCCACGGCAACGGCCCTCAGGTGGGCAACCTGGCAATCCAGCAGGAGGAGGGGGTGAAGCTCGTGCCGGCGCAGCCGCTGTTCTCTCTGGGCGCCATGACCGAGGGCCAGCTGGGCAGCCTGATAGTGCTGGCCCTGCGAAGGATGAGCGACGCCGGGACCGCGCGCGGGGCGGTGGCGGTGGTCACCAACGTGGTCGTGAACCCCGACGATCCGGCGTTCGACAACCCTACGAAGTTCATCGGCCCGTTTTTGACCAAGGAGCAGGCGGAGGCTATGGGCGAGGAGCGCGGGTGGGTGGTGAAAAAGGACTCCAACCGGGGCTACCGGCGGGTGGTGCCCTCCCCGGAGCCGGTCGCCATCCTGGAGACCGCAGCGATCCGGGCCCTGATCGAGCAGGGGCAGGTGGTGGTGGCCGCCGGCGGGGGCGGCGTTCCGGTGGTCCGGTACAAATCCGGTTACGGCGGCGTCGACGCGGTCATCGATAAGGACTACGCCGCGCAGCTGTTGGCGACCTCCCTGCCCGCCGAGGCGCTGGTCCTGGTGACCGGGGTCGACACGGTGCTTTTGAACTACGGAACTCCCGAGCAGAAGGCGATCCACGAGATGGCGGTCACCGAGGCCGAGCACTACCTGGAAACCGGCGAGTTTCCGGAGGGCAGCATGGGGCCCAAGGTCCGGGCCGCCGTCCGGTTCCTCCGGGCCGGCGGAGAGCAGGCGGTGATCACCTCGCCCGAGCTGGTCTACGCGTCGCTGAAGGACTCCGTCACCGAGCTCGAGGGCGAGACCGGCACGCGGATCGTGCGGGTCCGGCCGCTGATTGCGACCGCCTCATGAGCCGCAAGGTAAAGGTCTTCCCCGACAAGTACGTCGACTCCGTGCTACAGATGGCGGCCACCCGGGCCATGCTCGAGATTGACGGCGTCGACTGGGCCGCCGCCGCCATGGCGACCCCCGCCAACCTGAAGACGCTCCAGGGAAAGGGGTTCGAACCGGGTTCGGTGGGCGACGCCTCGCCCAACGACCTGTTCATCGCGGTGGACGCCTCGGACGACGAGGCGATCGACGAAGCAGCGAAGGCGGGCGAGGAGAGGCTGTTCAAGGCGCCGGCCGGCGGCGGCGCCGGCGATCAGGCCGCCCGCCAGCCGACCAGCCTGGAGGAGGCGCTTTCCCTCCAAGAGGACACCAACGTCGCCATCGTCTCGGTGCCCGGTGACTACGCCGCGCTGGAAGCCCACAAGGCTCTGTCGGCCGGCCTCCACGTTCTGCTGTTCAGCGACAACGTCTCGGTGGAGGACGAGGTGGCGCTGAAGGACCGGGCGACCGAGCTGGGGAAGCTCGTCATGGGCCCGGGCGCCGGCACCGCGATGCTCGGCGGGACCGGCCTGGGGTTCGCCAACGTGGTCAAGCGGGGCAAGGTCGGGGTGGTCGCCGCCGCCGGGACCGGAGCCCAGGAGGCGATGAGCCTGCTCGACCGGTGGGGGGCCGGCGTCTCGCACGTTATAGG
>DATABX010000163.1:0-4025 GCA_036259335.1 Actinomycetota bacterium | reverse complement strand
GAACCGCCCGCGGTGCGGGCATCGGCCACCTTGATGTTCAGCAGGACCTGGGGGAACCTCTCCACCACCCGGGCAAGCTCTGAGAGCTTGCGGCCCGACGACGCGATGCGGCCGGCCAGCCGGAGGCCGGTGATGAGGCCGTCGCCGGTGGTGGAAAAGCGGGAGAAGATCACGTGGCCCGACTGCTCCCCGCCGATCGACGCGCTTCTGGTGCGCATCGCCTCCAGCACGTAGCGGTCCCCCACCGGGGTCTCTACCAGGTCGATCTGAGCGGCCGCCATCGCCTTGCGGAATCCCAGGTTGGCCATCACCGTCGAAACCACCAGGTTGCCGTTCAGCTCACCGCCCTCTTTCAGCTCCAGGGCCAGCGCCGCGATCAGCACGTCACCGTCGACGACCTGCCCGCTCTCGTCGACCGCGATGACCCGGTCGGCGTCGCCGTCGTGCGCCAGTCCCAGGTCGGCCCCGGTGGCCTTCACCCGCTCGACGAGCCCCGCCAGGTGCTGCGAGCCGCAGCCGGCGTTGATGTTGACGCCGTCCGGGTCGTCGTTGAGCACGGTGACCTCGGCCCCCGCCCTCCGGAAGGCCTCCGGGCTCGTGCAGTATGCAGCCCCGTTGGCGCAGTCGAGCACCACCTTCAGACCCTCCAGGCTCCGGCCCTCCAGCGCCTCGAGAGCGTGCTTGACGTAGAGGCGCTCGGCGTCGCCGAAGCTCTCGCCCGCTCCGGTAGCGGACCCCTGGGCAGGGGCATCCAGCAGCTGTTCGATCCGCGCCTCTCGGGCGTCGGAGAGCTTGAAGCCCTCCCCGTCGAAGAACTTGATGCCGTTGTCCTGGAACGGGTTGTGGGACGCCGATATCACCGCGCCGGCCTGGGCGCCCAGCAGCCTCACCAGGAACGCCACGCCCGGAGTCGGCAGGATCCCGGCGTCGACGACATCGACTCCGGCGGACATGGCGCCGGCCGAGAGCGCGGCCTGGATCATCGGTCCGGATGCCCTGGTGTCCCGGGCGACCACAATGCGGGACCGGCCCCGCCCGCCGGCGAGCTCGCGGGCCGCCGCCCGCCCCAGCCGCAGCGCCAGCTCCGCCGTGAGCTGGGAGTTGGCGACGCCTCGCACCCCGTCGGTGCCGAACAGTTTGCCCATAACCACGATCTTAGCCCTCGCCGCGGCGGGGTCCCGCGGGAGGGTCACGTGCTCCAGCGCTCCGGCTCCCGAACGGTCCGGAAGGTCACCGAGTACCGGAGTTGTTTCACCGCCGGGATGCTGTGCTGCCAGGCCCAGCGGGCCTCGTCCTGCAGGACGTAGGCCGAGCCCGGCGCGAGCACCCGGTCGGACACGTACCGCACCCCGGCGACGGTGCGCTGGAAGCGCATCCTCGACTCGCCGAGCAGCGACACACCCACCACCTTGCTGCCGAAGCTCGGAGCGTCCCGGTGCCAGCCGATGCCCGCGCCGGGCGGGTAGCGGGTCACCAGGGCCTCGTCGAGCCGCTCCGGGTCCATGCCGGCCAGCTCGCCGCAGCGGGAGCGCAGCCAGCCCAGCTCCGGCGGGATCTGGGGACCGGGCTGCAGCTCGAACGACTCGTAGCCGTAGAGGTAGCCGAAGTGGGCGACCTGCCGCTTGGCCGGCTGGCCGTGCATCACCACCTGGTCGAACTCGAGCCTCGAGATCACCTCGAGCAGCTCCTCCTGCTCGGCGGAGCTCAGGAAATCCTCGTGATAGACCAGTCCGCTGGGTTCGGCCCGGACCGCCTGCTGTCGTGCCACTCCCCGAGTGTACGGCGCGCAATTTTCCGGCGGCCTCAGTTCGCCGGGCTGTCGTCGTTCGACGAGGCGGCCGGCGGGGGCTTGCGGCCGGTGCGCCTGCCGTACCAGTAGCGGATTGCGCCGACCACCACGACCACAACAATCAAGCGCACCGCCAGCGGCGGACCACCGGGATCGGCGGGCGCCGGCGGCGCCGGCGGCGGAGCGGGAGGCGGCGCCGGAAGAGAGGCCGCCGGAGTCGGCGTCGCCCGGGCGGCGGCTTCCAGCGCCCCAGGGTCGGTGATCACGCCGGCGACGTACTCGGTCAGCTCAGGGCTGCAGGGACCCGGTTCGCCGCGGGCGAACAGAGCCGAGCCGGTCCAAACCCGGGCGACGCAGTCGGCCCACGCCTCCCGGGGCTCGGCGACGACTCCCCGGGACAGGTCCAGGAAGCCCTGGGGCGGCATCCCGACCACCGGGCTGACCACGGCAAAGGCAATCTGGTGACCCATCTCGTGGGCGACGGTGGCAATGACCTCCTCGGCCGACCTCGTCATCAACCGGGGCGACACCACCGAACGTCCGTCAGGGTGGGACAGGGCGAGGTTGCCGGCGCCGGTGGCGCCGACCGACCAGACCACCGGCACCGCCTGCCGCCACTCCGGGGGGACCGCGGTCGCAACCGCCCAGTCCAGGCGGGCCTGGAGGTTTCGCGGCCCGGGATCCGGCCCGGCCCCCGACAGGGCGGTGAGCTCACCCAGGTTGAAGCCGCCCGCCTGGTACCGGGCGGCCGTAGGTTGGGCGGCAGCCAGTAGAAACGCCAGCGCCGCGAGCAACAGGCGCGATAGAAAAAGGCCGGGGATCAACCCGGCCCTTCTCATAAAACCGCGGTTTAGCGCTTCGAGTACTGCGGCGCCTTGCGGGCCTTCTTCAGTCCGTACTTCTTGCGCTCGATGATCCGGGCGTCCCGGGTCAAAAAACCGGCCTTCTTGAGAGTCGGCCGCAGCTCGGGGTCCAGTGCCACCAGCGCCCGGGCGATGCCGTGGCGGAGCGCTCCCGCCTGGCCGCTGATGCCGCCGCCCTCGATGGTGGCGAGAACGTCGTAGTTCTTCGTGAGCTCCAGGATCTCGAGCGGCTCGAGGATGACCCGGCGGATGGCCAGGTTCGGGAAGTAGTCCGGCAGCGAGCGGCCGCCGTTGATCACGAAGTTGCCCTCGCCGGGAACCAGCCGCACCCGTGCGATCGCTTCCTTGCGCCGCCCCGTCGCCCTGGATAGTTCTGTGGTCGCAGCCATTATTCGCTACCTCCTACTCCCAGGGTGTTCTTGAGCACCAGAGGCTGCGGCTTCTGGGCTGCGTGCGGGTGCTCCGCACCGGCGTAAACGTTCAGCTTGCCGGCCATCGCCCGGCCGAGCCGGTTGCTGGGCAGCATGCCCTTGATGGCCTTCTCCACTACCAGAGCCGGCCGCTGCGCCATGAGCTTGTCGTACTTCAGCTCCCGCAGGCCGCCCGGGTAGCCGGAGTGGCGGTACCAGACCTTCTGGTTGATCTTGTTGCCGGTGAGCTTCACCTTGTCGGCGTTGATGACCACCACGTGGTCCCCGGTGTCGAGGTGCGGGGTGAAGGTCGGCTTGTGCTTGCCGCGCAGGATGTGGGCGACCTGCGCCGCCAGGCGACCGAGCACCAGGTCCTGGGCGTCGACCACCCACCAGGCGCTCTCGATCTCAGATTTTTTTACCGAATGGGTCTTTTGCATGTCGTCCTATCCTAGCGTCGTAATTCTCAGCTCACCTAAACCAGCTCTTCCGGGTACTCCACCGAGACCAGGAACAGCCCGTGCGGCGGCGCCACCGGCCCCGCCTCCGCCCGGTTGCGGGCGTGGAGGATCCGGTCCATCTCGTCCGGGTGGATCTTCCCGGTCCCCACCTGCACCAGCGTCCCGACGATCGAGCGGACCATCTGCTGGATGAACGAGTTGGCGGTGATCCGGATGGTCGTGAGGTCCCCCTCCTGCTCGATCTCGATCGACTCCACCCGGCGCACCGGGTTCCTCCCCTCCTCCACCCGGCCGAACGAGTCGAAGGCGTGCTCGCCGAGCAGCGCCGAGGCGGCCTTGCCCATCAGCTCCCGGTCCAGCGGGTACGGGAAGTGCCACGTCGTGTGCCGGGCAAACGGGTCGGGCGCCAGGCGGGTGAACAGGCCGTACTCGTAGGTCCGGGCGACCGCCGAGAAGCGGGCGTCGAACCCGTCGGGGGCCGGCTCGACCGCCAGGATCGAGA
>DATABX010000162.1:0-2589 GCA_036259335.1 Actinomycetota bacterium | reverse complement strand
GCATGTCGCGGCGGGTGTCGACGTCGTCGAGCGCCCGGGGGCCGGCCACCCGGCGCCACTCCGCCTCCGGCACCTCGTTGACTTCGATCTCGTCCAGCAGCGCGCGCATCGAAAGGACGCCCCGGGAAACCAGGCGATCGGCCACCGGCAGGACGGCCGGCGAGTAGCAGGCGGCCAGCGGCTGGAGCCGGCCCTGCGCCGTGGGGACTGCGCCGCCGCCGCCGCCCAGCCTTTGTGTCACCAGCCGGAGCAGGCCGGGGGTCACGAAGGGCAGGTCGCAGGCCAGCAGCAGGACCGGCTGTTCCAGCCCCAGGTTCGCGAGGTGGCGCAACCCGGCGGCGAGAGCGGCGAGGGGGCCCCGGCGGGGGTCGTCAAGCGGCTCCAAACCCAGGCCGGGGTCGGGGCCAAGCGACAGGACCGGGCCGGCGACCTTTAGTAGTGCCCGGCCGGCCAGCGCGCCCATCGCCTGGCCGCCGACCAGCTGCCGGGCTTTGTCGGCGCCCATGCGGCGTGAGGTTCCCCCCGTAAGCAGCAGGCCGGAGACCGCGAGGTCGTTCATCCCCGGAGGGTAACCCGCCTCAACCGGCCGATCGGCCGGATTTGGCCGACTTTACCTGAAGGGAACCGAGAAGAAACACCGGCGTAATCTGCGACTGCCAACCTGGGCCGGGTGAACGACCCTGCGATCGTCCCCGCCCAATCCGTCGCCGGGGCTCCCGGCCGGGACCGGCTCCACCGGACCGCCGCCTTCGCGGGCGCCGCAGCCGCCCTTGTGCTCGCCGGCGCAATTCTGCTCGGCAGCCGCAACCTCGGCAACTTCGACGTTGCGCTCCTGGGTTACGCGCTGGCGACCATCTTCCTGGCTTACGGGGTCACCTACAAGACCGTCGTCTGGGCCGGCAGCCCGGCAGCCCGCCGTTACCTCGCCCGCGGCTGGAAGGCCATGATCCACCCCGGCCCCGACCTGCCGAAGTCGGAGGTCCCGCGCACCGTGGTGTCGACCCTGCTGCTCCAGCGGTTTCTCGCCCGGCGGAGCGTGCCCTGCTGGCTCGCCCACCAGGGCCTGTTTTGGGGCGTGGTCAGCGCCACTGCGATCACCTTCCCGCTCACCTTCGGCTGGATCCACTTCCGGGCGGTCGCCGGGAGTGAGAGCGGCTACTGGATCTACCTCCTAGGCGTGCGGACGGTGCAGATCGACGCCCTGGGCCTCGCCGGCTTCGTCGCATTCCACGGGCTCAACCTGTCCGCCGTGCTGGTGATTGCCGGGGGCGCCTGGTTCCTGAGGCGACGCTGGAGACAGCGAGGCAACAATCTCAGCCAGTTCGGGCGGGACATCCTGCCGTTGGTGGCGTTGATCGCGATCTCGGTCACCGGGCTGGCTCTTACCGTGTCCAGCGCGCTGCTCGGCGGCCTTGCCTACCGGCCGCTGGCGTTCGTCCACATGTGCACCGTGGTGCTGACGCTGGTCTGGATCCCGTTCGGCAAGTTCTTCCACACCGTCCAGCGGCCGGCGATGGCCGGTGTGCACCTTCACAAGCAGTCGTCGCTGGCCGCGAGCGGCGCCCACCGCTGCCGGGTGTGCGGCGCCGAGATGGAGGGCGCGGTCTTTATCGCCGACCTCCAGAAGACGATGCGCGAGCTCGGCCTCGACTACTCCGGCTGGATCGAGACCTGCCCGGCGTGCAAGCGGCTCGTGCGGGGAGCGCAGTACCGGGAATCGATCAAGGCGGGGTTTTGAAGCGCCCGCTGCCGCTCCTCGCCCCCGGCGTCTCCGCCTTCCGCAAAGAGCGCTCCCGGCCGGGTCACTACGTCTCCGACGCCCGGGGCGAGACCCGGGTCGCCACCCACTGCTGCTACTGCGGAGTGCAGTGCGGGATGTACCTGCGGGTGTCCTCCGAGGGCAAGGTGTTCGGCGTCGAGCCGCGGGACCACGACATCAACAAGCTCAAGCTGTGCCCCAAGGGCGTGACGGCCTACCAGCAGGTCAACCACGCCGACCGGCTGACCAGGCCGCTGATGCGTGACCGCCGGGACGATCCACTACGCGAGGTCAGCTGGGACGCCGCCCTTGACCGGGTGGTGAGCGAAATCCGGCGCATCCAGTCGGCCTACGGCCGGGACGCCTTCGCGGTCTACTCCGGATCGAGCCTGGCGACCGAGAAGTGCTACCTGATGGGCAAGTTCGCCCGGGTGGCGCTGGGAACCAAACACATCGACTACAACGGGCGGCTGTGCATGGTGTCGGCGGCTTCTGCCAACAAGAAGGCGCTCGGCGTCGACCGGGCCGCCAACCCGTGGGCCGACATGCTCGAGACCGACGTCATTCTGCTCCTGGGGGCCAACGTGGGCGAGTGCTTCCCGGTGGCGACCCAGTACTTCTGGGGCGCCCGGGACCGAGGCGCCAAGCTGATCACGGTCGACCCGCGGGAGACCCCCATCGCCCGTACCGCCGATATCCACGTCCCGCTCCGGCCGGGGACCGACGCCGCCTTCTGCAACGGGGTCCTGCACGTCGTGGAGCGGGAGGGGCTCATCGACACCGAATTCATCAACGCCCGGACCACCGGCTGGGAGGCGGTCAAGGCCGGG
>DATABX010000161.1:0-3190 GCA_036259335.1 Actinomycetota bacterium | reverse complement strand
CTGCGAGGTGAAAGTGGAGGTCCGGGCTCGGAGCGATGCGACCTCGCTGCACCCGGAGCACCCGTTGAGTTTCCGGGGGCGTGCCGGTGGCAGCCTTCCCGACACCCTCCTGCGTTTGGGAGTCGAGTTTCCGGACGGCGGCAAGGCGACCATCCTCGACGACCCCCGCATGGCGCCGGAGCAGAAGCCCCCCGGGCCTTTGTTCTTCGTTCACAAAGGCGGAGGTAGTCCGGGAATGTGGAACTGGGAGATGTGGTTGTGGCCGCTGCCTCCGGCAGGACCGTTCGACCTGGTCGCCGAGTGGCCGGTGCATGGGATCGAGCTGACCAGGACCGAGGTCGACGGCTCCCAGCTCGTCGAGGCCGCCGGCCGCGCGCTCGAGCTGTGGCCGCAAGCCACGCCAGGCCCCGGCGGCGGGATCATGGGATTTGTCACCGACGTGGACCCTTGAACACCGGCCCCGCCTGAGGAATGATTCGAAGCAGCCAGGGCTTAGGGCGGTAGGGAACAAGGTCATCGGGCATGGATCAGCGCGGCGTCAACGTGGGGACCGAAGCCGAACCGGACGTTCCGCGCTCGCGCGTCGACCGGTTCTTCGGCATCACCGACGCCGGCTCGAGCCTCCGAACCGAGGTGATCGCCGGCTTCACGACCTGGATGACGATGGCCTACATCCTGTTCGTCAACCCGTCGATTCTCGGTTCGGTCCCCGACCGCAACGGGCTCACGCTCGGCTTTCCGCTCCTTTTGACCTCCACCGCCCTCGCCGCCGGCATCAGCACCATCGCCATGGGCCTGATCGCCCGTTACCCGTTCGCCATCGCCGCCGGATTGGGCCTGAATGGTGTGGTCGCCTTCCAGCTCGTGGCCGGCGGCGGCCTGACCTGGCCGGAAGCGATGGGCGTGATCGTCACCGAGGGTCTGATCATTCTGGTCCTGGTGCTCACCGGCTTCCGGGAGGCGGTGATGAACGCGATCCCCATTGCGCTCAAGCAGGCGATCGGCGTGGGCATCGGGCTGTTCATCGCCTTCATCGGATTCATCAACGCCGGCTTCGTCGGCAAGCCGGAGACGCCGGCGCTGCTGGTGGAGCTGGGAACCGGGGGCGAGCTGCGCGGCCTGCCGGTGGCGGTCTTTTTGATCGGCCTGCTGCTCACCGCCTACCTGGTTGCCCGCGGGATCCGGGGGGCGCTGCTGATCGGCATCCTGGGGACCACAGTGCTGGCGATCCTTTTGAACGAGGTCTTTGCCGGGGGCAACGGCTGGCCGGAGAGCACGCCGGCGGCGGCCCAGTTCCCGGAGCGCGTCATCGCTTTCCCGGCGGGCGAGAACTTCAGCCTGATCGGTGACTTCTCGTTCGCCTACTTCGGGCGCCTGGGTGCGATCGCCGCAGTGCTGGCGGTGTTTACGATCATGCTTGCCGACTTCTTCGACACCATGGGTTCGGTCGTCGGCCTCGGGGCCCGGGCGGGGTTCCTCGACGCCGAAGGCCGGCTGCCCCGCACCCGCCAGGTGCTGCTGGTCGACTCCGCCGCAGCGGCCGTCGGGGGAGCGTTCAGCGCCTCGTCGAACACCACCTACATCGAGAGCGCCTCCGGAATCTCGGAGGGAGGGCGGACCGGCCTCACCGCCACGGTGGTCGGAGCGCTGTTCCTGCTGTCGGTGTTCTTGTGGCCGCTGGCCGACGTGATCCCGGCCCAGGCGACGGCTCCGGCGCTCATCATCGTCGGCTTTTTGATGATGCAGATGATCCGGGAGATCCCGTTCGAGGACTACGTGATCGGTATCCCGGCGTTTTTGACCATGGTGGTCATGCCGTTCACCTTCTCGATCACCAACGGCATCGGAGCCGGTTTCATCAGCTACACGGTCATCAAGCTGCTGCGGGGCGAGGCCCGGGACGTCCACTGGATGATGTACCTGTCCAGCGCCGCCTTCGTGGTCTACTTCGGCATCTTCTACGTGAGGGCTCTGCTCGGTGTCGCCTGAGCGGCGTTACCGGGGCCAGAAGTCGGCGTTGGCGATCTCCAGCAGGTTGCCGGAGGGGTCGCGGAAGTAGAACGACGAACCCAGCGGGCTCTCGCCCGCCTTGCCGACCGGCCAGTCGACCTCCTCCAGGACCTCAACGCCGGACGTCTTCAGGTGGTCCCGCCACCGCTGGTAGGCAGATGAGGGAACCAGAAAGCACACGTGTCCCGGGCCGGTGGCGCCGTGCGTCGGCAGTGAGCCGGGCTGCCGGGTGGCCTCGGCGTTGAACAGCAGGAACACTGCCCCCCCGGCACGCAGGAAGATCTGCCGGCCGGGGGTCTGGCCGATCAGGCGCATCCCCATGACCTCGGTGTAGAAGTGACGGGAGCCGTCCTCGTCGGTGTAGTAGAGAACCGTTTCCAGGATGCCGGTCAACTCGGGGGCGGTCATCGGCAGAGAGCCGGCGGAGTCGGGGGCCTGGAAATCGACACCTCGGAACGCTTGGTCATCGCAGGTCCTTCCGCCTTCGGTCGAATTTCTACTATCGTAGTGCCACCCGATTTCTCGAGTGAGGCCACAGCCAATGTCCATCGTCCAGGTCGTCAGCCCGTGAGGCAGGCGCGTTGCTCGATTCCTGCCGACCCGGCGCAGCTTGCCGCGGCCCGGCAGTTCGCGCAGGCCAGGCTGCAAGAGTGGGGGATTCCCTCGCTGGCCGACTCCACCAAGCTGGTGGTCAGCGAGCTGGCGACCAACGCCGTGCTGCACGGCGGGTCGGCTCCGGAGCTGAGCATGAAACTCGACGGGCGGGTGCTGCGCATAGAGGTGCGGGACACCAGCGCCGCGCTGCCTCGGGTGAAGCCCCACTCGGAGACCGCCACCACCGGGCGCGGCATGGTGATCGTCGAGGCGCTCTCCAGCAACTGGGGGGCCGATACGGACGACGGTGGCAAGGTCGTTTGGTGCGAGCTCCCGGCGCCGAAGGCAGAGACGGGCTCCCCGGCAGTTTCCCAACCAAACGCGATGCACCGGCCGGGGCGTGCAGGCGCCCACAACCTTCTTCTGTGCCGGGCATGAACGACCCGGAGTCGGGCGGCGAGCTGTACGAAATCCACATCCTGGGCCTACCGGTGGCCATCCACCGCCAGGCGGCCGAGCACCAGGACGAGTTGCAACGGGAGTTCCAGCTGATCTCCAGCCAGGCCGACTCGTCGCCGGACATCGT
>DATABX010000160.1:0-2833 GCA_036259335.1 Actinomycetota bacterium | reverse complement strand
CCCACGCCGCTCACTGCGCCGCCGCAGGAGGCGAGTCCCTGCTCCCGGGCGGCAGCCTGCCCGGAATAACCGTTGCCTGCTTCGACTACGGTGCGACCGGCATTGAGCAGGACTACCGGTCACTGGTCGACGGGAGGGGGCCGGAGGAGGTCTTCCGCGCCGTCAACGATGCGATCCCGGCTCTTCCAGGTAAGTCGTTGGGCGAGATGCTGGAGTTGTCGGCCCTTGCCGGACACGACCCGTTGACCTTCCAGCTCATGCTGCCCTACCTGCGGCAGCTGGCGCCCGGATTCGACGGCCAAGAGGTGCAGCTGCTCGCCGAGGAGATATTCGCCGTCTGGGAGACGTACTTCCCCGCGGGTGTGGCGGGAGAGGCCGACCTGGGCTACGAGCTCGGGGTTTTGAGCATCCTTATCGGCGACCTGGGGGGCGCCATCGAGTACCTTTCGGGTTCCATTGAGCTACTGGGTCCGAGTACCGGCCCGCAGTTCACGCTGGCGGCGTGCTACGAGGGGGTGGGTAAGCCGGAGCTGGCCGTGGACCTTCTGCAGCAGGTGGTCAATCGGGAGCCGATGAACG
Organism: Actinomycetota bacterium; assembly: GCA_036259335.1. Classification (GTDB taxonomy): domain Bacteria; phylum Actinomycetota; class CADDZG01; order JAHWKV01; family JAHWKV01; genus JAJCYE01. The sequence continues at coordinate 2,254 of DATABX010000160.1, read as the reverse complement.
GGCCCGCCCGCGAAATGTTGATGAGGTGCATGCAGGCCGCTTCCGGCCCGAGGTCTTAGCCTACTTACCGCCTCAATCCTCGCCCAGGTAGGCCTTGCGAACCCGGTCGTTGCGGAGCAGGGCCCCCGCCGCGTCGGAAAGCACGATCTGTCCCGATTCCAGGACGTAGCCCCAGGAGGCCAGGGTCAGGGCGATCTGGGCGTTCTGCTCCACCAGCAGAACGGTCGTGCCCTCCTTGTTGATCTCCTCAATCGCCTGAAAGATCTTCTCCACCACCAGCGGAGCGAGGCCCATCGACGGCTCGTCCAGCATCAGCAGCTTCGGCCGGCTCATCATCGACCGGCCGATGGCCAGCATCTGCTGCTCCCCACCCGACAGCGTGCCGCCGGCCTGCTTCGCCCGCTCCTTGAGCACCGGGAAGAGCGTGAAGATCCGGTCCATGTCCTCCTTGATAGCGGAGGTGTCGGTCCGCTGGAAGGCTCCCATCTCCAGGTTCTCCCGGACGTTCATGCGGGGAAAGATGCGCCGCCCCTCCGGCGTAAGGGAGAGGCCCCGGGTCACCACCTCGTGCGACGGCAGGGCGCTGATCACCTCGCCGGCGAAGCTGATCTTGCCGGCCGATGTCGCCTGAATCCCGGCGATGGTTTTCAGGGTGGTGGTCTTGCCGGCCCCGTTGCCGCCGATGAGTGCAACGATCTGCCCCTCCTCGACGTGCATGGTGACGCCCTTCACGGCCTCGATGTTGCCGTATCGGACCCTTACGTCCTCAAGCTCCAGCAGCATCCTCGGCGGCCCCCCTTCCCAGATACGCCTCGATGACCCGGGGGTCCTTCTGAAGCTGCTCCGGCGGCCCCTCGGCGATCTTCTCGCCGTGGTCCAGGACCGCCACCCGCTCGCAGACGCCCATGACCACCTTCATGTCGTGCTCGATGAGCAGGATGGTCACTCCGGATTCGCGGATCTTGCGGATAAGGCCCATCAGGCCTTCCTTTTCCTTGGGGTTCATTCCCGCAGCCGGCTCGTCCAGCAGCAGCAGCTTGGGCCCGGTGCCGAGCGCCCGCGCGATCTCGAGCCGGCGCTGGTCGCCGTAGGAGAGGTTTCTGGAATGCTCGTTGGCGTAGCGCTCGATGCCTACGAACCTCAACAGCTCCAGGCCCTTGGTGGACGCCTCTTCGTTCTCCCGCCGGTGGCGCGGCAGCTTGAAGATAGCACTGAGGGCGCCTGCCTTATTGCGGGCATCCAGCCCGACCTCAACGTTCTCCAACGCGGTCATCTCGCCGAACAGCCGGATCTGCTGAAAGGTTCGCGCAATGCCGGCCCTGGTGATCCGGTGCGGCGTCAGGCCGTTGATCTTCGAGTCCAGCATCCGAACCTCACCGCCGTCGGGCTTGTAGACGCCGGTGATGCAGTTGAAGAGGGTGGTCTTTCCGGCGCCGTTGGGGCCGATCAGCCCCCGGATCTCGCCGGGAGCGATGGACAGGTCCACCTCCCGGACTGCGGTAAGGCCGCCGAAGACCTTGGTCACCTTGTCGACGGCCAGCAGGACATCGGGCATCAGGTCGCCGGCTCCGCCGGTATGTCCGGATCGCTTTCGAGCTTGAGCTCGGCTTCCCTTCGTTTCGAAGGGATCAGGCCCTGGGGGCGGAAGATCATCATGACCACGAGGATGATGCCGAAGGCCCAGTACCGGTACTCGTCAAGCGCGGGGAACCGAAGCTGCAGGAACGACGGGATGCCGACGATCACGAAGGCGCCTGCCAGGGCCCCCTTGATGCTTCCCATGCCGCCGAGCACCACTGCGCAGAGCACCAGGAACGATGCGAACACGTCGAAGGAGGCGGGGGAGACGTAGTTCGACTTGGAGGCGAAGACCACTCCGGCGACCCCGGCTGTGGTGGCCCCGATGGCGAAGGCCAGAAGCTTCATCTTGAGAGTCGGGACTCCCATTGCCTCCGCCGCCACCTCGTCCTCCCGGATGGCGATCCAGGCCCGGCCGATCCGGGAGTGGTCTAGGTTCGTGATCGCCACGATGCCGGCCAGCAGCAGAAGCAGAAGAAGGTAGTAGTAGGGGATTGGGTTCAGCCCGAATTCGTACCCGATCACCGGAATCCGCGGATGCGGGATGCGGCTGATGCCCAGAGCGGCTCCCGTGACGTTGTCGAGGTTGTTGGCGACGATCCGGACTATCTCGCCGAACCCCAAAGTTACAATTGCCAGGTAGTCGCCGCGGAGCCGAAGCGTGGGAGAGCCCAGT
>DATABX010000159.1:0-1669 GCA_036259335.1 Actinomycetota bacterium | reverse complement strand
CGGATGGACCTGGTGCACCTGCGCAAGCTCCGCGCGGTGGTCGACTTCCCGGCCTGAACCATTCCGCTTCCCGGTATGACCCTCGGGCGGCAGGGGCGGTAGTGTTGATTGGCGATGAAATCCCTCGAGAATCCTTAAGGCCCGTAGTCGTGGACACCCCTGCCATCCGCAAGACCTTTCTCGACTTCTTCGCCGAGCGAAGCCACACCGTCGTCCCCTCGGCTTCGCTGGTTCCCGACGACCCGACGCTGTTGCTGACCAACGCCGGGATGGTGCAATTCAAGCCCTACTTCCTCGGCACCCGCCCGGCGCCCTACCGCCGGGCCACCTCGGTCCAGAAGTGCTTCCGGGAAAAGGACCTCGAGGAGGTGGGCAAGACCGCCCGCCACCTGACCTTCTTCGAGATGCTGGGCAACTTCAGCTTCGGCGACTACTTCAAGTCCGACGCCTGCCGGTGGGGATGGGAGCTGATGACCACCGGCTTCGGCTTGGACCCGGCAAAGCTGTGGATCACGGTCTACGAGGAGGACGACGAGGCCGCCCAGATCTGGGAGAAGGAGGTGGGCGTGGTAGCCGAGCGGGTGCTGCGTCGCAGTCGGGCCCAGGGCAACTTCTGGGACATGGGCGTCGCCGGGCCGTGCGGCCCCTGCTCCGAGATCCTCTACGACCGGGGCGAGGCATTCGGCGAGACCTACACCGGCGATAACGAGCTCGACGAGGAGCGCTACCTGGAGGTCTGGAACCTGGTGTTCATGCAGTACGTCCAGGACGACCAGTTCCGGATCGTCGGTGACCTGCCCAACAAGAACGTGGACACCGGAATGGGGTTGGAGCGGCTGGCCTCGATCCTGCAGGACGTCCCCTCGGCCTTCGAGATCGACTCCATGGCCCCGATCCTGGAGGTGGTCGAGCAGGCCACCGGCAAAAAGTACGGGGATTCGCCGGTGTCGGACATCGGCCTGCGGGTGCTGTCGGAGCATGCCCGGTCGATGACGATGCTCATCGCCGACGGGGTTCTGCCGGGCAACGTCGGCCGCGGGTACGTGCTGCGGCGGCTGATCCGCCGGGCCGCTCGCCACGCCCGGCTGCTGGGCATCGAGGAGCTGTTCCTCTCCCGGCTCACCGACGTGGTGATCGACGGCTACTCCGGCGACTACCCGGAGGTCGGTCGCAACGCCGAACTCATCCGGGCGGTGGTCTCCAAGGAGGAAGCCCGGTTCGACCAGACCCTGCGACAGGGCATGGAGATCCTGGACGAGGAGATCCGCCGGATGAAGCAGGCCGGGGGGAGCGAGCTCTCCGGCGACATCACCTTCAAGCTGCACGACACCTACGGTTTTCCGCTGGACCTGACGATGGACATCGCCACCGAGGAGGGCCTGACCGTCGACCGCAACGCGTTCGAGCTGCTGATGAAGCAGCAGAAGACCCGGGCCCGTGCCGCCCGGCCGGGAGGAAGCAAGGACCGGCCGGAGAACGAGTCGCTTGCCGAGATCCGCGACACCCTCGGCCGGACCGAGTTCCTGGGGTACGAGCAGCTCTCGGTGGACACGTCGGTGGTGGGAATCGTCCAGGGCGTCGTCCCGGCACAGGTGATCGGCGAGGGCACCACCGCCGACCTGGTTCTCAACCGGACCCCGTTCTATCCCCGGGGCGGCGGTCAGATCGG
>DATABX010000158.1:0-3519 GCA_036259335.1 Actinomycetota bacterium | reverse complement strand
GGTCATAGCTGTAGGTGGTCACCACTCCCCGGCCGTCGGTGAAGGTTAGGGCCCTTCCGTACAGGTCGTAGGTGTAGGACTCGGGCTTCATCTGGGCGTCCACCGGGGGCCGCACCGTCGGGACCTGTCCGGCGCCGGGGCCGTTGGAGAAGTAGCTGTACGCAGTGGCCTTGTCGGTGTCGGCCGAGCTGTAGGGCGATGAATCCGGGCAGCACTGCTCGGGCTGCCAGGAGAAGTTCGGGGTCCCGTTGCTGTTGTAGTCGACGAAGGCGGTGCTGCCGGCAACCGTGGTCTGATTGGGGTTGCCGAACGAGTTGTAGCCGTGGCTGACGGTGCGCTGGGAGTCGGCAGCCGGTCCGGGAGGAAGCACCGACGTGGGCAGGAACTTCCTTTTGGGATCCGGCTCGTCGTAGTCCAGCCTGGACTCGGCGCCGGTCGGGTCGGTGGTCCCCCGGCCGGGCCGGGCTGGCAGTATGGCTGCCGCTCATGGGCCCAGTAAGCCACAGCTGACCAAAAAAACGAACCCCCGGCGGCGGCCGGAGGTTCGTTGTTCAAAAACGAGGCGGGCTACTGGTCGGCAGGCTGCGGGTTGTCCTTGCCCATCTGTACGCCGCTGGCGCCGCCGCCACGGCGGCTGCCCTGGATCGCTCCGACCTCGGGCTCGTGCTGGGCGGTCTCACCGCGGGGGCCCAGACCACCCTCGTCCTCAGACATCTCGGGAGTGGTTCCGCCCTGGTTTACCGGACGGACGTCGGAATGCATGGGCGGGTCGCCCACGGGCCTCAAGCCTTGCTGCTCGGCTTCTTCAGTCATCTCCAGCCTCCTTTGAATAGACGCTGCTGGGAAGAGAGACTCTGTCGAATTTCTCCACTTTATTCCTGCCCTCATCGTCCGCCGGCTAAACGATGCGCCGGCCGCCGCCGGCCCTTGGATCTGCAGCGTGCGCCGTGCTCGGCGTTTCGGGGTAGAACGGCTGCCATGGACGAGTTCGAGCAACGCTTTCGCCAGGTCCTGTCCGAGGCGGTGGCCATAACCGAGAAACACGAGGTCCCCTACCTGGTGGCCGGCAGCCTCGCCTTCGAAGCCTGGGCTCGGCCCGGCGGCCTGGGCGACATCGACCTGTTCATCGACCCCCGGCCCGCCAAGGAGCTGCTCGAAGCTTTCCGGGACGCCGGCTACCAAACCGAGGAGACCTTCCCGACCTGGCTGTTCAAGGCCACCAAGTCCGGCATCACCGTCGACCTGATCTTCGAGATGGCCGGCCCGCTCTACCTGGAGCCGCAGATGCTGGAGCGCGGCTCCCGGGTCGAGGTCCGGGGCGTCGAGGCCCGGGTGATGGGACCGGAGGACTACGTCCTCAGCCAGGCGATGGCGCTCAAGGAGGACACCGTCGTCTACTGGCGCAACGCCATCGCAGTGCTGCAGAGCCGGGAAATCGACTGGCACTACCTGGCGGACATGGCCTCCCGGGGCCCCCGCATGGTGCTGGCACTGCTGGTGCTCGCCCGGGAGGACCGAGTGCCGGTGCCGGCTTGGGTGTTTCGCCGGATCTACCGGGGGATCTTTCCCGACGGCTCGGCGTCACGCACCGCGTGATCCGGCCCACCCTGGTCGTATTCGCCGCCGGGAAGGGCACCCGGCTATCCCCGCTGACTGCCAGAACGCCCAAGGCGATGGCGCCGGTGCTCGATGTGCCGCTGGTCGACCTGGCGCTGGCGCGGGGAGACGGCGTGGGGTGGGCCGGGCGGGTGGTCAACATCAGCCACCCTTCGGCCGGCCTGGCCGACCACCTGCGCTCCCGGGAGGGGGTCACCGTTTTCGACGAGGGGGCCGAGCCGGTTGGCACTGCCGCCACCCTGCGCTGCCTGCTGCCCCGGTTGAGCGAAACCGTGGTCACCTACAACTGCGACCTGGTCAGCACCCTCGATCTCGGCCGGCTGCTCGAGTTCCATAGCCGGGCGGCCAAGCCATGCACCCTGGCGGTCCGGCCGGTCGACCGGAACGGCGACCTGGCGTGCGAACAAGGCGTCCTGAGGTTGATCGACCGGCGAATCGAGGACCGGCCGGGCCTTTTGTTCCTCGGCGCCGCAGTCTTCGACCGGGCGCTTCTGCAAGACATTCCGGATACGCAGCCGCTCGGGCTGACCGCCGGGCTGCTGCGCCGGGTGGTCGACGCCCAACAGGTGGGCCTGTTCGAACACCCGGGCTACGGCCGGGACGCCGGGTCGCTCGACCGCTACCTGCAGGTGAACCTCGACGCCCTCGACCGGGGCCTGCTGCCGGTCGATGCGCCGGGAACGGTCTCCCCGGAAGGCTGGTACACCGGACCGGGCGCCGAGGCGGAGCAGGAGTCGCTGGGCAGTGGCGCAGTCGTTCTGGCGGGGGCCCGCATCGGACCCGGCGCCCGCCTGAAGAACTGCCTGGTGTGGCCGGGAAGCTTCGTGCCCGCCGGGACGGTCTGCGAAGGCGGGATCTGGTTCGAAGGAGCTCTGCTGACCGGCTAGCGGGAGGGTGAAGGCACCTCGGAAAACGACACCAGCTCGATGCCCAGCCGGTCGATCGCCCGCCGTACCTGGGGGTCGCACAGCGCCTCGACCTCCAGCGCTCGCTCCTGGGCGTAGTCGGAGTCGACATCGTGGCCCAGGCCCGGGTGGCAGCCCAGCTCGGTGGTGCCCTCCGGCAGGTCCGACAGGATCTCTATCAGCCGGCCGGCGGTTACCCCCTGCGGGTAGGGGCCGTCCGGGGTCCGGCCGTAGAACCCGCCCTCGTAGCGAACCGCGGGGTCGCGGTCCCGCAGCACCACACCGAGCTCCGCCGCCAGCTCGGTGAGCACCCGCCCGGGGTGCCCGGACCGCTGGACGTGCTGGTGGCCGTCGAGATGGGTCGGGTTGCGGCCGGTCAGCTTCCGGAACCGCTCCAGCTGGCGCCGGATTTCGCTTTCCACCGCCACCGGGTCGGCGTCGTCCACCACTCGGTAGCGGGCAACCCAGTCCCCGCCGGCCCGGGACCACTCGGCGAGGTCGACGTGCAGCCCGACGCTGAGCTGCGGGCGAGCCGCGGCGTACTCTGCCGCCGCCTCGGCCGCCGGCCACCGGACCATCAGGCTCGTGCTGGTGACGATGCCCTGCTCGTAGGACCGGATGACCCCGGCATTGATCCCCGGGCTCTGGCCGAAGTCGTCCGCGTTGACCACCAGGCGGCGCATCTAGAGCCCCAACTGGACGGCCAGCCGGAGGGCGTCGTCCAGCCAGTCCCGGCGGTGGTCGGCCGGCGGCGCCCACTGCGGCGACCAGCCCAGCCACTGGATGCACAGGTGCAGCCGGCAGAGGGCCAGGGTCTCGAAGTCGATCGGGGCGGTGCCGCAGTAGGCTCGGGCCAGCTCGGCGGCCGGCCGGTCGTCCCAGCCGGCGCACAGGCTCGCCAGGTCGAGCATGCCCGGGCCGATCGCGGCCCGCTCCCAGTCCACCGGGCACACCCGCAGGCCGGAGCCGGTCCACCCGGTCAGCACGTTGGAGGCGT
>DATABX010000157.1:0-2519 GCA_036259335.1 Actinomycetota bacterium | reverse complement strand
ACCAAGATGGCCGAGGACGGCATGGAGTTCGACCAGGCGCTGGCCCAGGCCGAGCGGCTCGGCTACTCCGAGCTTGACCCGACCGCCGACATCGAGGGGTTCGACCCGGCGGCCAAGCTTTCGATCCTGGCCAGCATTGCGTTCAACGCCCGGGTGGTGGCCGGCGACGTGTACCGGGAAGGCATCACCTCGGTGACCCAGGCCGACATCGCCAACGCCCACAGCCTCGGCTATGCGGTGAAGCTCCTGGCAATCGCCGAGTGCGTCGACGGTGAGATCGCCATGCGGGTGCACCCGGCGATGATCCCCGACACCCACCCACTGGCCTCGGTGCGGGACAACCTCAACGCAATCTTCGTCGAGGGCCATCAGGTCGGTGAGCTGATGTTCTACGGCCGGGGGGCCGGAGGGCCGCCGCCCGCGATCTCGGTGATCGGCGACGTCGTCGACGTCGCCCGCCACATCGTCGGCGGGGGCCGGGGAGTCGGCACGATGTACAGCCAGCCGGTCAAGGTGCGGCCGATGGACCAGACGGTCAGCCAGTACTACCTCCTGCTGGAGGTGGCCGACAAGCCGGGCGTCCTGGCCCGGGTGGCTCAGACCTTCGCCGACCACGACGTCAGCATCAAATCCGTGCTCCAGGAGGGGATGGGGGCCGAGGCTCGCCTGATCCTGGTCACCCACAACGCTCTCGAGCGCAACTTCCAGGCGCTGCTCGCGTCCCTGAGGACCCTGGAGGACGTCGATGCCATCGCCTCCTCCATGAGGGTCCAGTCGGCAGAAGACTGATGGGCTCCTGGAAGGGGATCATCGACCACTACCGGGACCGCCTGGAGATCGAGGACGACACCCCGGTGATCAGCCTCGGCGAGGGCAACACCCCGATGATCTTCTCCGAGCGGATCTCCGAGCGCACCGGTTTGGAGGTGTTCCTCAAGTACGAGGGCATGAACCCCACCGGGTCGTTCAAGGACCGGGGCATGACGGTTGCCATCACCAAGGCGGCGGCCGCCGGCGCCAAGGCCGTCGTCTGCGCCTCGACCGGGAACACCTCGGCGTCGGCCGCAGCCTACTCCGCCAAGGCGGGAATCCTGTGCGTGGTGCTGATCCCCGCCGGAAACGTGGCGTCGGGCAAGCTGGCCCAGGCGCTGGTCCACGGCGCCAAGGTCGTCGAGATCCGGGGCAACTTCGACCAGGCGTTCGAGATCACCCGCAAGCTCGAGGGTCCGTACCCCATTGTGGTGGTCAACTCCACCAACCCTCACCGGCTGCTCGGCCAGAAGACCGGCGCCTTCGAGATCTGCGACCGGCTGGAGAGGGCGCCCGACTACCACATCATCCCGGTGGGCAACGCCGGGAACATCACCTCCTACTGGCGCGGCTATCGCGAGTACCACGCCGACGGGATCACCGACACGCTTCCGGCCATGTTCGGGTTTCAGGCGGCCGGCTCCGCGCCGATCGTGCTCGGGCACCCGGTCGACCAGCCCAAGACCATCGCCACCGCCATCCGCATCGGCCACCCGGCGTCGTGGGACGGCGCCCTGGGCGCGGCCAAGGACTCCGGCGGTGAGATCCGGGCGGTCACCGACAAGGCGATCCTGGAGGCCTACCGGCTGATCGCGTCGGAGGGAGTCTTCGCCGAGCTGGCGTCCTCGGCGCCGGTCGCCGGACTTCTCCAGCTGGTCGCCGAAGGACGGGTGGAGAAGGGCAAGACTGCGGTGTGCATCCTCACCGGGCACGGCCTGAAGGACCCGAGCTGGGCGATCTCCGGAGCTCCCAAGCCGATTCAGGTGGATGCCCAGATCGACGCGGTCGCCGAAGCCCTCGGCTTCTAGAACCCCCCGCCGATGACCGCCGCAGTCAGGGTGCCCGCCACCGCCGCCAACCTCGGACCCGGTTTCGACGTGCTCGGAGTGGCCCTCGGCAGCTACCTGACGATCGAGTTCTCGGAAGCCGAGAAGTCGGTGGTCGCCGGCCGGGGGCGGCTCCACCCGATCCCGGACAACCTCACCTACCGGTCGTTTGTCAGTGTCTACAAGCTGGCCGGCGTGCCGGCGCCCCAGGCGCGCATCGAGACCACCGGCATCTACCCCTCCGCCCGGGGGATGGGCGCCAGCGCCTCGGCGATCGTCGCCGGGCTGGTGGGGGCGCGGGCGCTCGGCGGGCTCGAACTGTCCGACGAGGACCTGGCGCGCAGGGCGACCGAGATCGAGGGGCACCCGGACAACGTGCTGCCTGCTCTGTTCGGTGGGCTGGTGCTGAGCCTGGGCGGGTCGTGGATCAACCTGCAGCCGAGCGCCGAGATCTCCCCGATCGTGCTGGTCGCCAAGGACCGCTTCCGCACCGGCGCCGCCCGCAAGGTGGTTCCCGCCCAGCTTTCCCGCGCCGACGCCATCGCCAACTCCGCGGCGACGGCGGCCCTGGTCACGATCCTCACCGGGGGCGCCGGCCTGGAAAAGCTGATGGCGGCCACCGAGGACCGCATGCACGAGCCCTACCGGCTGCCGCTGATGCCG
>DATABX010000156.1:0-7652 GCA_036259335.1 Actinomycetota bacterium | reverse complement strand
GGTCCGCAGGTTCGGGCATCTGCCGCACCGGACCGAGCTGGTGGCCGAGAAGGGCGGGGTGAGGTACATCGACGACTCGAAGGCGACCAACCCGCACGCCACCCTCCGCGCCCTGAAGGGGCTGGACCGCGTGGTGCTGGTGGCGGGCGGCCGGGCCAAGGGCCTGGACCTGTCGCCGCTGGCCGAGGTGGCCGGTCAGGTGTCGGCGGTGGTGGTGATGGGGGAGGCGGCTTTGGAGCTGGAGCAGGTGTTCGCGGGAACCCCCTCGGCTCGCGCGGCCAACGTCGAGGAGGCGGTGAAGCTGGCGGCGGGCATGGCCCGGCCGGGCGACACCGTGATCCTCTCGCCCGCCTGTTCGAGCCTGGACCAGTACTCGGACTACGCCGAGCGGGGGAACCGGTTTCGACAGGCGGTACTGGCGCTGTGACCTCGGTGACCGCCGAACCCTCGCCGGCGCGCCCGCGGCTTGCCTCGCTGCTGGCCAAGCCGCATCTGCCGCTGCTACTGACCTGCCTCGCGATGGCCGGCATCGGGCTGGTGATGATCCTCTCGGCTTCCTCGATCCAGGCCTTCAGCCAGTTCGGGACCTCCTTCTCGTACTTCAACCGGCAGATGCTCGGGTTCGGCATCGGCCTGGTCGCCATGGCGGTCATGGCCCGAAGCGACTACCGCAAGCTGCGGCCGCTGGCCCGGCCGGTGCTCGGCGCCTGCGTGCTGCTGCTGATCGCCGTGATCATTCCCGGCATCGGCTCCACCCGGGGCGGGTCGAGCCGGTGGCTGGTGCTCGGGCCGCTCAGCGTCCAACCCTCGGAGATCGCCAAGCTGGCCCTGATCATCTTCGCCGCCACCGTGCTCGAGTCCAAGGGGGCGAAGATCCGCGACCCCCGGGAGATGGCGGTGCCGCTGCTTCCGATGACCGGGCTGATCGCGCTGCTGGTGATGGCGCAGCCCGACCTCGGGACGACGGTGATCCTCGGTTCCACGGTGCTGGTCGTCCTGTTCCTCGCCGGGACCCGGCTGCCCCACATCGGGCTCCTCGGCGGAGCCGGCCTGATCTCGGTGGTGATCCTGTCGTTCACCCGCTCCTACCGCCGGGAGAGGGTGTTCTCCTTCCTCGACCCGTGGGCCGACCCGTTGAACACCGGGTACCAGGTGATCCAGGGCCAGATCGCTCTGGGCAGCGGCGGCTTCTTCGGCGTCGGGCTCGGCGCCAGCCGGCAGAAGTGGTCCTACGTGCCGAACGCCCACACCGACTTCATCTTCGCGATCATCGGCGAGGAGCTGGGGCTGGCCGGCACGCTGACCGTGTTGTTGTTGTTCGTCTTTTTGATCTATCTGGGAGTCCGGGTCGCCCGGCAGGCGCCCGACCGCTTCGGGTTGCTGCTGGCCGGAGGGATCACCGGGATGATCGGGATCCAGGCGCTGATCAACATGGGGGCGATCGCGGGCCTGCTCCCGATCACCGGCGTGCCGCTGCCGCTGATCTCGTTCGGCAGCACCTCGCTGGTACTGACCATGGCCGCCGTTGGAATCCTGCTGTCGATCGCCAAGCGAGGGAACACGCGCCGCCGCCCGGCCGCCACTACCCCTACCAAGGCGACTCAACCTCTAGTTCAAGGTTAAGTATGTGCCTGGGGTCAAGAACAACTTGAAGGTGGCGCTAGGCCCGGCATGAGAGTGGTCATAGCCGGTGGCGGGACCACCGGACACCTGTCCCCGGGACTGGCGGTGGCCGAGGTGTTGAAAGACCAGGGGGCGGAGATCCTGTTCCTTGGGACCCCCAACGGGCCCGAAGCGCGCATCGTCCCGGCCAGCGGGTACGAGTTTCGAATGGTCAAGGTGATCGGCCGGGGGCCCGGCAAGTTGACCGCCCGCAACTTGAAGGCGGTGAGCCTGCTGGGGGCTGCGACCCTGAAAGCCCTGGCGATCTTGCGGGGTTTCCGGCCCGACGTCGTGGTCGGCACCGGCGGCTACGTCAGCCTCCCGGCGGCGGGGGCCGCCCGGCTGCTGCGGGTTCCTCTGGTGCTTCACGAGCAGAACAGCGTTCCCGGGATGGCGAACCGGGTGGCCCGCCGGGTGGCCACGTCGGTGGGGGTCAGCTTTCCCGGCACCGAGAAGCACTTCGGCGCCGGGGCGGTGCTGGTCGGCAACCCCGTCCGGTCGGCTCTCCAGAACTTCGACCGGGAGGCCTTGCGCCCGGCCGGGCTGGCCGAGTTCCAGCTTGCCGGCCACCGCCCCACGCTGCTGGTCTTCGGCGGCAGCCAGGGGGCTCGCAGCATCAACGAGGCGGTGATCGGGGCCTACGACTCCTGGCGGGGGAGCGAGCTGCAGATCCTGCACCTGGCCGGCCCGAAGAACGCCGCCGGCGTGTCGGAGGCGGTCGACCGGATGCGGGCCGAAGACGACTCGCTGGTCTACCGGGTGGTGGGGTACACCGACGCCATGGAGCTGGCTTACGCTTGCAGCGACCTGGCGTTGTGCCGGTCGGGAGCTTCGACCGTGGCCGAGCTGGCGGCGGTGGGGCTCCCGGCGATCCTGGTACCGTTGCCGATCTCGTTGGACGACGACCAGAGGCGCAACGCTGAAGCGGTGGTTGAGGCTGGAGGAGCCCGGATGATTCTCGACAAAGACCTTAAACCTCAAGTAGTGGTTGAGGTCGTGGAAGAGCTGATTCGGCATCCCGACCGCCTGGAGTCGATGGCCGCCGGCGTGCGCTCCCTTGCCCGGCCGGACGCCGCCGAGCGTTTCGCCGAGCTGGTGCTGGCGGCGGTGAACTAGCTTGCCGGTACTCGACCTGCCCTGGAAGCGAGTCCACATGGTGGGTCTCGGCGGCGCCGGCATGAGCGCGATCGCCAGGGTGCTGACCCAGGCCGGGGTCTCGGTATCGGGATCGGACGTGCGGGAGAGCACGGTGCTGACCGACCTCCGGGCGATCGGGGTCCAGGCCTTCGTCGGGCACCGGGCGCGCCAGGCCGAGGGCGCCGACCTGCTGATCCTCTCGAACGCGGTCAGCCCCTCCAACCCGGAGGTGGAGCTCGCCCGCTCGAGCGGCACCCCGATCCTGTGGCGCGGTGAGGCGCTGGCGCAGATCGTGGCGCCGATGCGCACCGTGGCGGTCAGCGGCACCCACGGCAAGACGACCACCTCGGGCATGGTCGCCACGGTTCTCATGACGGCCGGGCTGGACCCGACCTACCTGGTGGGAGCCGACCTGGCCGGCCGGGGGTCGGGCGGGCACCTCGGAAGCGGCGAGGTGGCGGTCGTGGAGGCCGACGAGGCGTACCGGTCGTTTCTGTGGCTGAAGCCGGCGATCTCGGTGGTGACCAACATCGATCGCGACCACGTCGACCACTACGACAGCTGGGAGGCCCTGCAGGAGGCCTTCAGCAGCTTCATGGCCTGCTCGTCCGAGGCGGTCGTCGTCTGCGCCGACCACCCGCGGGCGGTGGAGGTTGCGGCCCCCTACCGGGCGCGGACCTACGGCTTCCACCCGGATGCGGACGTCCGCGCCGAGGGCCTGGAGTCCGGCCCCCGGGGGTCGGAGTTCCGGCTGTTCGTCGGGGGAGAGGACCGGGGCCCGGTGCGGCTGCAGGTCTCCGGGCGGCACAACGTCCAGAACGCCCTGGGCGCCGCTGCGGCGTGTCTGGAGCTCGGGCTGGAGGTGCCGGCGGTCGCCGCGGGGCTGGCGGCCTTCGGCGGGGTGAGCCGCAGGTTCGAGTTCCGGGGCCGGTTCGAGGGTGCCGACCTGGTGGACGACTACGCCCACCACCCGGCCGAGATCGACGCCACTTTGTCGGCCGCCCGCTGGGGGCCCTGGAAGCGGGTGGTCGCGGTCTTTCAGCCCCACCTCTACAGCCGGACCCAGGCGCTTTGGCGGGAGTTCGGCGCCTCCCTGGCGGCGGCGGACGTGGTGGTCGTCACCGACGTCTACGGCGCCCGGGAGGACCCGGTCCCCGGGATCACCGGAAAGCTGATCGTCGAGTCGGTGTGCGAAGCGGCCCCGGGTCGCAAGGTCGCCTACCTGCCGAAGCTCAACGACGCCGCCCGTTACGTGCGCGCCGAGGTGCGGCCGGGCGACCTGATTCTGACTCTGGGCGCGGGGGACATCACGACACTCCACGACCGCCTGGCCGGCGGCCTCCCGGGCGAGTGGTAGGCGACCGGGGAGCGGCCGAGCCCACGCCCGAGCTGCAAGAAACCCTGCGCCGGGCAGCGGAGGAGATTGCCGCCGGAGCTACCGGGCGGGTCAAGTTCTCCGAGCCCCTGGCGCCGTTCACGTCGTTCCGGGTCGGCGGGCCGGCCGGCGTTCTGGTCGAGCCCAAGAACGAGACCGACCTCGAGGTCACCGGCTCGGTGGTGTCCCGCCTGGGACTCGACGTGCTGGTCCTCGGGCGGGGCACCAACGTCCTCATCGGGGACGAGGGCTTTCCGGGCGTCGTGATCCGGATGGGCAAGGGTTTCGAGTGGATCCGGGCGGCGGGAGAGCACGGGGTCGAGGCGGGCGGAGGCGCCAACCTGCCGCAGGTCGCCAACTGGGCCAAGCGGCGGGGCCTGTCGGGCATGGAGTTCGCCACCGCGATCCCGGCGACCGTCGGCGGCGGCGTAGCCATGAACGCCGGGGCCCACGGATCCAGCCTCTCCGAGGTGCTGGAGTCGGCCCGGGTGTGCCACCTGGCCGAGGGCAGGACCGAGGAGCTGTCGATGGAGGACCTGCAGATGAGCTACCGGAAGACCTCGGTCGGTCCGGGGAGCCTGGTCTGCTCGGCGCGGTTTCGCCTGGCGCCGGGCGACCCGGCGGAGATCGCCTCCCGGATGGAGCGGTACCGGGGCCACCGCACCGAAACCCAGCCGTCGGAGGCTCCCAACGCCGGCTCGACCTTCCGCAACCCTCCCGGCCACTCGGCCGGCGGGCTTATCGAGGCCGCCGGCCTCAAGGGCTTCCGCATCGGCGGCGCCGAGGTGTCCTCCAAGCACGCCAACTTCTTCTTCGCCCGTCCCGGCGCCCGGGCCCAGGATGTCTTCGACCTGATGGTCCACGTCCAGGCGGAGGTCGAGCAGGCCGCCGGCGTGACCCTGGTTCCGGAGGTCCGGATAATCGGCTTCTTCGACCACGCCGACGCCCTGAAGACCCGATGAAGGCGATCCGTCTGCTGGCGGCGCTGGTCGTCGGCGCCCTGCTCTACCAGGGAGGGCAGGCGGTCTACCGCTCCGAGTCGCTGAAGCTCGAGACCTTCGAGGTGGTGGGCAACACCGAGGACAGGGTCCCCGACGCCGAGGTCGTGAAGGCCACCGGAAAGCAGGTCGGAGACCACCTTCTCGGGGTCTCGACGAAAAAGGTCGCGCTCGCCCTCCAGGAGCTTCCCTGGATCGCCGAGGCCAAGGTCGAGCGCATCCTTCCGTCGACCCTGAAGATCACGGTGCGGGAGCGCAAGGCGGCGATGGTGGTGGAGTCCGGGCAGGGGCCGTTCCTGGTCGACGCAAACGGGCTGGTTCTCCAGCAGGGGTCCGAAGACCTGGTCACCGTGACCGACCTGCCACTGGAGCAGGTCGTCCCGGGGGATCGGATCACAACGCCCGAGTTTGCGCACTCCGCCCGGATCCTGCGGTCGCTGCCGGACGAGATCCGGGTCAAGGTGAGTGCGATCCGGGCGCCCTCGATCGACCAGATCCAGATCGAGACCGGCGGGGGACCGACGATCTTCTACGGCGCCGCCGAGCAGATTCCGGAGAAGAACTTCGCCGCCGAGACCCTGTTCTCCGGCGCCGCCGCCGGGACGGCGGGCGTCGGAGTGATCGACGTCAGGGTTCCGTCCCGCCCCGCCACCCGCGCTCGCTGACAACCTTCAACCACCACTTGAGGGCGGTGGTCCCGGGCCTGATCGCGTATTACGGACCGTAATAGATGGCGTTATGGATTATAAATTCGGCTTCGTGCAGGCACGAATGCGGATCTGGACTCGACTGCGCAACAGATACGGTCGATAATTCGTCACCACCTGCGGCTGAAGGATCCGTAATGCCCGAATCAGCAAAAATACGTGACAATTATTCGATCCGGCTTCGCCGGGGCGAATCCGAGGTCGAGATCAGCTCTCCGGACCCGGAGTGGGTTCAGATGCAGCTCAAGGAGCTGGCCCGGTGGCTCTCGACGGAGTCGCAGCCGGAGCCGGGGTCCGAACCACCCGGCCCGGGGAAGCCCGAAGGGCCGCTGAAGGGGCCGTCGCTGGCCGAGCACGTCCGGTTGGTCGAGCCGGCGGGCGGCCTGGAGCACGTTCTGGCCGTCGGCTACTATCTCGAGCGCTACTCCCGGCTGCAAGGGGGGTTCCGCCGGCGGGACCTGGTCGAAGCCTTCCGGGCCATCCGGTACCAGCACTCGAACCCCGGGGTGCCGATCTCCGCCGGCCGGCGCAAGGGGCTGCTGATGGACGGCGACGAGCACGAGAAGATCCGGCTCACCGAGAGCGCCGACCGGTGGGTGGAGTCGAGGCTGGCGGGTTGAAACCGCCACAAAACACCACTCCGGCGCCCGAACAGGGGTTTGAACCGGGCTTCCCAGGGTGAAACTACATCGTTGTACTTCGCGAACTCTTGTTGACCGTACTTGCGCCCGCGCATATATTGCTGTCAATCGATTCAACTAGTGGTTTAGGGTAACTCTCAGTGAACCTTTGGTCGAGAGTCAAACTTCCCCCTCACCCGGAGGTGAAATAGTGGCAGCATCGCCGCAGAACTACCTGGCAGTGATCAAAGTCGTCGGTATCGGCGGCGGTGGAGTCAACGCCGTCAACCGCATGATCGATGCAGGTTTGAAGGGCGTCGAGTTCATCGCAGTCAACACCGACGCACAGGCGTTGCTGATGTCGGACGCCGACGTGAAACTGGACATCGGACGGGACCTCACCAGGGGTCTCGGCGCCGGCGCAGACCCCGAGCTCGGCCGGCAGGCCGCAGAGGCTCACCGTGACGAGATCGAGGAGGTGCTGAAGGGCGCCGACATGGTCTTCGTTACCGCAGGCAAGGGCGGCGGCACCGGAACCGGCGGCGCACCGGTCGTGGCCGAGATCGCCAAGAGCCTCGGCGCGCTGACCATCGGTGTGGTCACCCGCCCGTTTGCCTTTGAGGGCCGGCGGCGCAGCGTGAACGCCGAGCAGGGCATCATGAAGCTGAAGGACAAGCTGGACAGCCTGATCATCATCCCGAACGACCGCCTGCTTCAGGTGTGCGACGAGACCACCTCGGTGCTCGAAGCGTTCCGGATGGCCGACGAGGTGCTTCTGCAAGGTGTCCAGGGCATCACCAACCTCATCACCACCCCCGGCCTCATCAACCTGGACTTCGCGGACGTGAAGGCCATCATGCTGAACGCCGGCTCGTCGCTCATGGGCATCGGCAACGCCCGCGGCGAGGACCGGGCGGTCCTGGCGGCGCAGAACGCGGTCTCCTCGCCGCTGCTCGAAGCCTCTATCGACGGGGCCCGCGGCGTGCTGATCAGCATCGCCGGCGGAAGCGACCTCGGACTGTTCGAGGTCAACCAGGCAGCCAACATCATCGCCAAGTCGGCGCACCCGGACGCGAACATCATCTTCGGTGCGGTCATCGACGACCAGCTCGGAGACGAGCTGCGCCTGACCGTCATCGCCTCCGGTTTCGAG
>DATABX010000155.1:0-3765 GCA_036259335.1 Actinomycetota bacterium | reverse complement strand
CGCTTCCAGGCATGTCTACTTATCGACTCGTCGACTTCTCCCTTTGTCGACCCGGTGCGGCTACGGCCTAAGCTTTGACTCTTACGTGAAAGTTGAGGGTTATTCACTCTCAAGTACGAGTTGAGGGTAGGACAGGAGCGCCTAAGGGCTACCTCTCGACAAGACGGCAAGGCGATAAGTCGACAAGTAGACATGAGGCTCGATTCCTCGCCTGACGAGGCCGGTTGGACGAGGAACCAGGGTCGGTGGCCGGCGACCCGACTCGCCGAGCTGCCCGGCCCGGGGCGGGTTCGATGCGCCTGCGCAGAGACAGGGAGATTGACTTGTCGACAAGTCGACAGGCTGCTGCCGGGTTAGGCCACGACCCTCAGGACGAACAGGGTGGCCGCGTCGACCACCGGGCCGGCGAGCCGGGGAAAGAGGATGAAGCCCACGAGCAGCAGGATCACGAACCCCCACTTGTCCAGGAAGTAGACGATGTGCTGCCTGCTCGGCGGCAGGACCGCGCTCAGGATGCGGGAGCCGTCGAGCGGCGGGATCGGAAGCAGGTTGAACAGGGCCAGGGTGATGTTCAGGGCAACGCTGATTCCGAGGAACCTCAACACCAGGCCGCCGGCCCCCTCGAGATCCACGCCGCGGCGGCCCAGGGCGACGAAGCCGGCTGCGCTCACAAACGCGAGGATGACGTTCACCAGCGGTCCGGCGGCCCCGACCATGGCAGCCCCCCACCGCTGGAACCTCAGCTTGTTCGGGGCGAACGGAACCGGCTTGCCCCAGCCGAAGCCGACGAGCACCAGCATCACACTGCCGAAGGGGTCGAGGTGCGACTTAGGATTGATGGTGAGGCGCCCCGCCAGCTTGGCTGTTGGATCCCCCTGGAGAGTGGCGGCGAGGGCGTGGCCGTACTCGTGGAGCGACAGGGCGATGATGAAGACCAGGATGGTCAGCAGCAGACCGGAGATGTCCGGGGGGTTCCGGAAGAGGAAGTTCAGCACTTAGCCTAAGAATAAGGGCAACCGATATGAAGGAAGTTTGAGTATGGCAAGAGTGTTCTCCGGCGTGCAGCCCACCGCCAACGTCCCGCACCTGGGCAACTACATCGGCGCGTTCCGCCAGTGGGTGGCGCTGCAGGACCAGCACGAGTGCTTTTTCTGCGTGGTGGACCTCCACAGCCTCACCGTCCCGTGGGACCCGAAGATCCTTGCCCAGCGCTCCCGCTCGGCTGCGGCCAGCCTGATTGCCGCCGGGATCGATCCGGAGCGAGCGGTGCTCTTCCTCCAGTCCGAGGTCCCCGAGCACACCGAGCTCTCGTGGATCCTCACCTGCGTCTCCCGGATGGGGGAGCTCAGCCGGATGACCCAGTTCAAGGACAAGAGCCGGAACCAGGAGGGCGACTCGATCGGCACCGGCCTGTACGTTTATCCGGTCCTGATGGCGGCCGACGTGCTGGCCTACCGGGGGGAGCTGGTCCCGGTCGGCGACGACCAGCGCCAGCACCTGGAGCTGATGCGCAACATCGCCGAGCGGTTCAACCGGGACTACGGGGACACCTTCCCCGTGCCCGACCCCTACATCCCGGCTGAGGGCGCCCGCATCATGGCGCTGGACGACCCCACCCGCAAGATGGACAAGAGCTCCGACCGCCCCAACAACCTGATCTGGATGAACGACCCACCTGACGTGGTGCGCCGCAAGATCGCCCGGGCGGTCACCGACTCGGGCCGGGAGGTGCGCACCGGTGACGACAAACCGGCCGTGACCAACCTGTTGACGATCTACTCCGCGGTCACGGGCCGTCCGGTCCCCGAGATCGAGCGGGAGTACGACGGCAAGGGTTACGGAGACTTCAAG
Source organism: Actinomycetota bacterium (assembly GCA_036259335.1). GTDB lineage: Bacteria > Actinomycetota > CADDZG01 > JAHWKV01 > JAHWKV01 > JAJCYE01. The sequence goes on along the minus strand of DATABX010000155.1, from coordinate 1,914 downwards.
GCCGGACTCTCGCAGGTGCTCGTCGACTTTCTCGACCCGTTCCGCAGCCGCCACCAGGAGGTCCTTGACGACCCGGCCCAGCTGGACAAGATCCTCGACGCCGGCGCGGCCCGGGCCAGGGAGGTCGCTTCCGAGACGATGAAGATCGTCCGCCGCCGGGTCGGACTGCGCCGCCCTTAGAACCTCCTGCCTGGAAAGCCGGGCCGCAGCCGCAGCGTCTGGCTATTGTTGAGCCCGTGACCTACGCCGTGAAGCTGGACGTCTTCGAGGGTCCGCTGGACCTGCTCCTGCACCTGATCTCCAAGGAGCGGGTGAACGTGGCGGACGTGTGCATCGCCGACGTGACCGAGGAGTACCTCAGGGCCACCGCCGCCCTGGGCGAGGTGGACCTGGAGACCGCCTCGAGCTTTCTCGTCCTGGCTGCGACCCTGCTGGAGCTGAAGTCTCTGAAGTTGCTGCCCAGCCGGTCGACGGCCGACCCGGACCTCAAGCTGCTGCTCGAGGAGCGCGACCGGCTGCTTCACCGGCTCATCGTCTACGCCACCTTCAAGCAGGCCGCAAGCCGGCTGGGGGAGCGGCTGGCCGAAAACGCCGGCTACCACCCCCGCTCCGCCGAGCTGCCCGAGGAGCTGGCGCCCGCCGCCCCGGACATCTTCCGGAGTCTCACTCCCGAGATGCTGGCCAAGGCGGCAGTGAGGGCGCTGACGCCGCCCGACCAGCCCTCGGTCGACACCTCCCACATCACCCGGGTGACGGTGAGCCTCGAGGAGATGGTGGCGCAGCTGCGCGCCCGGCTAGAGACCGAGAAATTCAGCTCGTTCCGCCGGCTCTGCGGATCTGCCCGGGGGAGGATCGAGGTGGTCATCGCCCTGCTGGCGGTTCTGGAGCTGTTCAAGAACCAGGCGGTAGACATCGAGCAGGCAAGCCCGTTCGGCGACATCGAGATCTCGTGGAAACAGCCGGCTCCGGGGGCGGCGTGAACGAGCTACCCGTCGCGCTGCGTCATCTCGAAGCCGTCCTGTTCATCGCGGACGAGCCGGTCCCGACCGCCGACCTGGCGGTGCTCTTCGAGCTGCCGGCCCACCAGATCGAGGAGCTTCTGGGGTTGCTGCAGCGCAGCTTCGACGAGCAGGGCCGGGGCATCGTCCTGCGAAAGGTCGCCGGAGGGTGGAGGCTGGCGAGCCACCCGGAGTCGGCTCCCTACCTCGAGCGCTTCGTGGGGGAGCAGCGCCACGGCCGCCTCAGCCAGGCGGCTCTCGAGACGCTGGCCATCGTCGCCTACCGCCAGCCGATCTCCCGGGGACAGCTCGCCGAGATCCGCGGTGTGTCCAGCGACGGCGTTCTGAGGACGCTGATCTCCCGCGGCGTCGTGGAGGAGGTCGGCCGGGACCCCGGTCCGGGGCAGGCGATCCTCTACGGGACGACGCAGGCGCTCCTGGAGAGGCTGGGGATGGAGAGCCTCGCCGACCTGCCTTCGCTTGCCGACCTCATGCCCGACAGCCGGGCGGTGGAGCGCATGGAGTCGGGACTGGGTCCCGGTCTGTAGTCTGGGGAGGTGAGCCCACCCCGACCTGAACGCCGAACCGGCAGAACACCGTCCGACCGGACCCCCGGATCCCCGCCCCGCCCGAAGACTGCCGGCGGCCGGCGAGCCGCGCGCCCGGGAGAGGCCGGCGGCCAGTCGCCCAGCTCTCGTTCGGCCGATCCGCCCGACCGCGGCGCAAGGGCGCAAGCCGAAGGTCCCCGCCGCAGTTACCAGTCCGGCCCTAAGTCGGTCTCCCGGCCGACGAAGAAGGCGGCATCCGACGAGAGCCGGCGCCCGTACCGCCCCAAGGCGCCGGGCGGCGGGCTCAGCGACCGCGTCCCATCCGCCGCCCGCTCCGGCAGGAGCGGCTACGGTGCCCGGCCGGCCGG
>DATABX010000154.1:0-10973 GCA_036259335.1 Actinomycetota bacterium | reverse complement strand
GAGCGACACCACCGCCTCGTACGTAGTTCCTCGGGAGCGGTCGTAGACGATGGCAAAGGCCCGGCGCTCGAGTGCTTGCCCCGGCTCCCAGCTGAGGACCTGTAGCTTGTCCGGCTCGTGCAACCAGACCGACACGAACCGATGCGTCTCCTGGAGTTGCTTGGCTTCTTTGATGATGGCGACCGCCGCTTCCAACTCGGCGGGGCTCAAGGGTGCCAGCGGGTGTACGGCGCCCTTGCTTCGTGGGTTCGACGCCGCCTCTACGGTGCCCAAGGGCTCGTTCATCCGGCATCACCTTTCTGCCATCGCCGCCCGCTGCATCCCATCGCTCGGATTCTCGCGCAGTAGCCAGCCGCGCTCCATCAGTCACTCTCCTGGCCGGCGGACCGGACTTCGCCGGTGAATCCCCCTCACGGTTGCGGTACCGGCTGCGGCCCCCTCTGTGTCGTCTACATTGCCCAGCCGCTCGGCGATCGCCCGGGGTCCGGCAAGCCGCGCAGTGCCTGATTGGTAACTCCGAAATGACACAACGACCCTCCTGCATCTGGTGACCTGGTCTGGTCTGGTCTACTAGAATGAGCCCATGACCCGAACGGTGAACATCAGTAAGGCCAAGGCTCAACTGTCCCGGCTTGTCGAAGAGGTCCAGACGGGTGAGCGGGTGGTTATCGCAAACGCCGGCAAACCGGTGGCGGTCCTTACCGCGTTCAAGACGGACCCCGGACCCCGGCCGATCGGCGGCTGGAAGGATCAGGAGGTTTGGATTGCCGAGGACTTCGACGACCCGCTTCCGCCCGAGCTCCAGGCAGCGTTCGAGGGCGACTGAGTGCGTCTGCTGCTCGATACTCACATTCTGCTGTGGTGGCTCACCGACGATCGGCGGATACCGGCCGAGTCCCGGGAAATCATCCGCGACGGCAAAAATCAGGTGTTCATCAGTGCCGCCAGCGCCTGGGAGATAGCGATCAAGCGCAGCTTGGGAAAGCTGCGAGCGCCGGCAGATCTGAAGGCCCAGGTTCAAAGGGCGCGGTTCGAAGTCCTGAACGTCACCGTCGACCATGCTCTGGCAGTAGGCGATCTGCCGGCGCACCACTCCGACCCGTTCGATCGCATTCTCGTGGCACAGGCACTTCTCGAAGGATTGACGATGGTGTCCCAGGACCCCAGGATCCATCGGTACGAGGTGGCCCTACTGGCCCGGTGAGCGCTAGTGCGTTCCCGCAGTCCGCACGTGGCGCGGAACGGGGTTCAGGAGCGCGAGCGGCAGCCGATCCGGACCACAACCAGATCCGCGTCGCAAGTAGTCGCCGCCGGGGCGGGCCGGTCGTGGATGCCGAAGGACATCAGAACCAGCGCCTCGGTTACCGGGTTCAGCACGCAGTCACCTTTGGTCGGAACCACGACCGCCACCCCCTCGGCGACTGCCTCGGGCAGGTCGATCCGGACCGACAGAAGCGCGCCGACCCTGGTGACCTGGAAGGTGCCCTCGACCGTGAGCTGGCCTTTGTCGGTCGGAAGCACCATTGAGACCGCTCCATCGGCGCGGTCCAGCAGGCAGGTCGAGTGGTGGTAGCTACCGGAGTTGGTGGTGGTGCCCGGGCCGGTGATCTTGTGTCCCTGGATGGTGCCGGTGCAGTCGAGGACCCCCGGGCCGGCCGACTCCTGATGGCCCGACGACGGCGTAAGGGTAAATCCGGGACTGAACAGTTCGACCAAGGTCACGCTGCAGGCCGCCGAGTTGCGTGCCGGTGCCTGCGCCCCCGCCGGCGCCGCCACCATGGCAACCAGGATGACCGCCGACAAAACTACCGATATCCGCTTCATTTCCCTCGTCCTTTCAAGAGCGTTGATCCGGGACAAGTCTCGGAGCATCTGCCGGCATGGAAAAGAGTGGTTACCACTCCATTCGCGGAGTAGGTTGGTTCCCTACCTTTGTGCTGAGGTGCGGGAGGTTGGAGCGATGCAGCTCGTGTGGCCTTTGACCGGCCGGTCGGCCGAGCTCAACCGGGTTGATGCGCTCCTTAGAACCGGCCCCGGCGGAGTGATCCTTGCCGGGCCCCCCGGCGTCGGCAAGACCCGGCTGGCCGTCGAGTGCCTGGCCCGGGCCGAAGCGGCAGGCTACGCGCCGGTGCGGGCCTCCGCCACCGCCGCCACCTCGCTGCTGCCCTTCGGGGCATTTGCCCACCTGCTGCCCGACGAGCTGGGGGGAACCACCCAGGCCAACCTGCTCGGTCAGGTGGCCAGGTCGATCGGCGAACGCGGCGGCGGTAGGTCGGTCGCAGTTATGGTCGACGACGCACATCTGCTGGACGACTCCTCGGCTGCCTTGACCCATCAGCTGGCTCAGTCCGGCAACATCTTCGTCCTGGCCACCCTGAGGTCGGGCGCACCGGCGTCGGATGCCGTGATCGCCCTCTGGAAGGACGGGCTGGCGGAACGGCTGGAGGTGGAGCCCCTAAGCCCCGACCAGGTGGAGGAACTGCTGGCGGCCGCCCTGGGGGCCCCGATGGAGGGCGCCAGCCTCAGGCTGTTCCAGGAGCGCGCCAACGGCAACGCCCTGTTCCTGCGGGAGTTGGTGCTCGGCGCCCTCGATGCCGGCGCCCTCCTCCGAAACCAGTTCGGCTGGCGCCTTGCCGGCGATCTGCCGATCTCCTCCCGGCTGGCCGAGATAGTCGAGAGCCGGCTGGCGAGCCTGTCGGAAGCCGACCGGCGGGCGCTGGGAGTGGTCGCAGTTGGCGAGCCGCTGGCCCTGGAGACCTTCCGGGCGCTGGAGCCGAGCACCGACATCGAGTCGCTGGAGTCCAAGGGGCTGGTGCGAGTCGAAAGGCATGATCGCCGGTTGCTGCTGAGGATGGGCCACCCGCTGCAGGGCGAGGTGCTGCGGGCCAAGCTCTCGCCGCTGGTCGTCCGGCGCACGTCGGTACGGCTCGCCGAGGCGGTGGAGCGGTTCGGCGCCCGGCGCCGGACCGATGTCCTGGCTGTGGGGTTCTGGAGACTCGAGGGCGGAGGACCGATCCGGCCCGAACTGATGCTTCGGGCCGCCCTGGCCGCCCGCCAGCGCAACGACTTCGCATTGGCGGAGCGCCTGGCACGGGCTGCGATCGACGCCGGCGCCGGGTTCGAGGCCGCCGTGCTGCTGGGCCAGCTGTTGTGGCAGCAACGTCGGGCCCGGGAGGCGGCGCGCCACCTGGAGTCGCTGAAGCCGCTGGCGGTCTCCGACGAGCAGAAGACCCTGCTTGCCGTGACCCGGATCGAAGTGATCGACCTGGGGCTGAACGACATCGAGGCGTCCCTGGCGGTCGCCGAGGAGGCCGAGCGGTCGATCGGGGACGAAAGCCTGAGGGATCAGATCGTCGCCGAGCGGGCGCGGATTTTGGGCCGCCACGGGCGCAACGCCACCGCGGCGGCGATCGTCGATCCCCTGATCGACCGGGCTCAAGGGAGGGCGCTTCTTGCGGCTTGCTTTGCCGCCGGAACCTCGATGTCGGTGACCGGCCAGGTCGCCCGGGCGGTCCACGCCACCGAGGTCGGCCACCGGGCGCATCTGGCCTGGACCGGTCCCCCGGTGGGCTTTCCTCCCTCGCTGCATTTGGCGATGCGGGCCTTTGCCTACCTCTGGGCCGGCTACCTACCCGAAGGGCAGGAGCTCAGCAAGGCTCAGTACGCGGCGGCGCTGAGGGAGAACTCGCCTCTCGGCATCGGCTTTTTTGCGATCGACCTGGCTATCTCGGCGCTGATAAGCGGGAGGTGCCGGACCGCGGTCAGGTGGAGCAACGAAGCCCAGGCGACTTTTCAGCGGATCGGATTCCCGTTCATGGAGCGCAACTCCCTGACGATTCTTTCCCTGGGGCAAGCGATGCAGGGGCTGGTCGACGAGACCCGGGGCACCCTGGCCCAGCTCGACGCTCTGGGCGTTCCGGTCAGCGATCACTCCGGACCGCTGCTCCTTCTGGCCCGCGGGTGGACCGAGGTGGCGGCCAACAACCGGCGCCGGGCGATCGAGCTGATGAACGAAGGGCTCGACCTGGCCCGCTGGAGCGGAGCGAAAGCCTTTGAATCCTGGATTCTGCACGACCTCGCCCGGTTGGGCAGGGCGTCCGAGGTGGCGCCGCGGCTCGAGGGGCTCTGCGCCGAGGTCGAGGGCCCGCTGGCTCCCGCCCGGGCCCGTCACGCCGCGGCGCTGGCCGCCCGGGATCCCGGGGGACTCGAGCAAGCCTCGCAGACGTTCGAGGGGATCGGCGCGATGCTGCTGGCAGCCGAGTCGTCCGCCGACGCCGCCACGGTCTGGCACCAGCGGGGGGATCGGCGCAAAGCGACCGCTGCCGAACGCCGGTCGGCCGCCCTTGCCGGCTTGTGCCAAGGGGCCCGGACCCCCGCCCTTTCCGCCGCGGCGCCGGTGCGGGCGGCCCTGACCGCTCGGGAGCTGGAAATCGCCGGCCTGGCCGCCGCCGGGTTGTCCGACAAGCAAATCGCGCAGAGGCTCTTTTTGTCCCATCGAACGGTCGAAAACCAGCTGCACCACGTCTACGAGAAGCTGGGCGTGACCAGCCGGAACCAGCTGGCCGAGGTGCTGCGGGGGCTCTGAAAATCACCGCCGGGATGCCGGCGGGCCCGGACGGCGCCCGGGCCCCGCCGCCGGCGACCCCGCTTGCGGGTCTACGAACCCTCGATGACCTCGACGATCCGGTCGGCCACCAGACCGTGGGCCTCCCGGTGGACGGCCTCGGCGGCCTCGGCGCTGGGCGCCTCGGCCAGGCAGAAGACCTTGCCGGCCTCCTCGGAGTACCAGTACTTCAGGTACTTGACCCCGTGGGCGGCCTGCACCTTCAAATCGGCTTCGTGGGCGCCGATCACGTCTTGGAGGGTGACACCCTCGGGCACGGTCTCGTGGATGTCCATGAACATCGGCATTGGTTCCTCCTCTCACCCGGGCCCTTCCCGGTCAACGCCAGTTCTAACGGCCGGCCGTTTGCACCCGCGTTTGCGCTCAAGAAAACTTTTGCAGGCGCTCGACGAGGTCGGGCATCGGCCCGGTGGAAGCGATTTGGCGAGCCTGGGCCAGGTGCTCGGGCACCGAACCCTGCTCGATCTCCACGAGGTCGGTAAGTACACACCCCACCGCCCACCTCCAGGTATCCGACGTTGAGCTGGCCCGGTCGGCCGCCCGCAGCAGCAGCCTTCGCGCCTCCTCCTTGTCGCCGTTCGACGCAGCGCACAGCGCCATCCCCCGCAGTGAGATGCTCTCCCAGCAAGCATCCGGGTACTCGCAGGCAAAGGCGAACGCCCGCTGACACGACTCGGTTGCCCCGGCGCGGTCGCCTTCAGCCAGCTGCGACTCACCGAGAATCGACAGCGGCCATGGAGCGGTTCCGTGCCAGCCGCCACTCTCGATCTCCTCGAGCGCTAGAGTCGCCGCGCTCCGCGCCTCGGCGAAACGCCCGGTGTGCAGCAGCACGCGGGCCAGACCGGTCCGGGCGTAGCCCCGAGCCGCTCGGGTCGATTGGGTGCTCAACGCGTCAATTGCCCGGAGGAAGTCGACCTCGGCGGCGGCGTAGTCGTTGCGGTCCGAGCTGCAGGCCGCCCGGAAGGTCAGGGCCTGCGCCTGCAGCGTGGGATTTCCGGCGATGTTGGCCCAGCGGATGGAACGGGTGAGGGCGGTCTCCGCCGCCCCGTAGCGGCCCTCCATCAGCGCCACGAAGCCGATCTCCCGCTCGATCTCCGCCAGCAGTTCCGGGTCGTTCTCCTCGCCGGCCAGCTGGAGTGACCGGCTGAGAACGCCGAGCGACTCCTGGTCGCGTCCGGGAAGGCTGTGGATCAGGGTCCGGCCGAGCGTGAGGAGCGCCCGGGCCTGGAGCCTGCGGTCCCCCGACTCCTCGGCTGTCGCGGCCGCCCGGCGGGCGACTTCCATCGCCCTCTCGTACTCGTTCGCCTCCAGCCGGGCTTCCACCACCTTCATCAGGGTTTGTGCGCTCGTTTGGGCGTCCAGACGAGGTGCGCCCGGCGAGGAGGCCCTGCTGGTCAGCGGCCGAAGGATCGACTCGGGCAGTTTCGCTCCCAGCTCCTGCTCGTACATCCGACGGACGAGGTTCACGTACTCCTCAGCGGCAGGCCGGCTCTGCTGGAGGTGGACATCAACGGCCAGCTCGTGCAACGAGTCGTTGAACGGGTCGGTTAGCAGCGCCCGCTCGACGAGCGCCAGCGCCTCCTGGGGGTTGGTGCGCGCCAGCATCGACGCCGCCCAGCGGAGGATGTCGCCTACCGCCGCCGCCATACGGGTCCTCTGCAAAGAGATCCACAGCTCGTATGCCGGAGTCTCGTGGAACGACATGCCTTCGAGCAGCTCTCCCCGGCAGACCGAGCGCACCTCCTGCGTTGGAACCAGGCTCTCCAAAACCTCGACGGCATCCACCCGAATGTCGTCCCCGGCCAGCTGGAGATGCCCTCCGGTCTCTACGATGCCGGCCGGCTCAACCGCCCGCCTGACCTGCAACAGGTGCCAGCGCAGCGTGGCCATCGGGTCATCGGCGTCGGTGAACAGCCGGTCGACCAGGTTACGACGGGTGGTGTTCGGCTCCAGCAGCACGTTGGCCAGCAGGCCCCAGGACTTGCGGCCCTTCAGGCGGCGTGGCTCACCGTCGACCAGAATCTGCGGTGGACCGAGAAGCCTGATATCCACTCCCATCAGGCAAAAAGTTTAGTACCAGGCCGGGTTCAAGCCTCCGGGGACGGGTCGACCGCATGACTTGGGGCAACGACGGGGAGCATCTTGCTCGACCTGACCCCGAGGGATCGCCCAAGACCTGACACCGAGTGACGCGTGCGTTCGTCTCCCCCCGGTGGTAGGCAGGTTGGACAGGTCCGGCAGCCTACTAATGGTCCTTTGGGATCAAAACAAAGGGGCAACCGACACGCGATCAGAGGGCGGCGCCTGGACCGCAGTCGGGCATGAGATGCTGCGTCCATGTCTCGGTCGCCGAAAGACGCCATCGGCGGGTTGAGAGCCCTGCAGGAGGGGGCTCACGCCATCTGGTCGATCCTGTTGTCGGGGTACTGGTTCGTTCCCGGCCTGACCGTGCTGATCATCTCCGGTCTCGCACTGGCGCTTCTGGGAGTCGACCAGAATCTCGTCGGATCGGAGCGCCAGATCGGCTTCGCCGGCGGCCCCGACAGCGCCCGAGCCCTGCTCTCCGCCATCGCCTCGTCGACGATCACGCTGACCGCTTTGGTCTTCTCGATCACCATCGTCGTACTGCAGTTGGCGAGCAGCCAGTTCTCTCCCCGGGTTCTGCGGACGTTCCTGCGTGACCACCTCAGCCAGGTGACGCTCGGGATCTTCCTGGGAACCTTCGTTCACGCGCTTTTGGTCCTTCAGGAAATTCGAGGACAGGACGGCGGTACGGAACAGTACGTTCCGGGACTGTCGGTGTTCACCTCGTTCGGGCTGGTTATCGTGTCGGTCGGATTCTTCGTCCAGTACATTCACCACATTGCCGGATCCATCCGGGTGGTTGAGATCATTAGGCGGATTTTCGACGAGACGCTCAAGTCGATTGATCGCTGCCATCCCCAGGACGTCGACAGCGACGCACCGCATGAACCCCCGTCGCCCTCCCCCACCTGCGTGGTGGAAGCCGGAAGCTTCGGAGTGGTAACTGCCATCGATCTGAACCGCCTGGGGAATCTGGCCAGGAAGACGCAGGCCACCCTGGTCTTGGTGCCGAGAGCCGGGCACTTTGTCGCGAAGGGAATGCCGCTGGTGGAGGTTTACGGCTCAGGCGATGTCGACGAGAACCGGGTCCGGTCGGCGGTGGCCTTGAGCAGGGAGCGTGACCTCGGCCAGGACCCGGCCTTCGGATTTCGTCAGCTGGTCGACATAGCCGAGCGATCACTTTCACCCGGGGTCAACGACCCGACCACCGCCGGACAGTGCCTCGACCACATCCATGCTCTGCTGCGCCACCTCGCCCCGAGGCAGTTGACTGCCCGTACCTACTCGAGTGACGACGGATCCCCCCTGGTGATCGTCGACCAACCCTCTTGGGAGGACTACGTTCGCCTCGGTCTGGACGAGATACGACATTGGGGAGCCGATTCGCTACAAATTCACCGCCGGATTGAGGAGCTGCTGGCCGACCTCACGACGGTAACCCCTCCGGACCGGCTTGACGTGCTGGCCGAACAGCGACGGCTACTGGCCCAGCGGCGGGAGGACCTCCCCGCCGCGGAGCGAAACAATCGGTAGGAGTCCCGTGCTCCCCCTCGTCGAACGGTTGACGGCAAGAGGGAAAGCGAACCGCTCTTCCTGGCGGGGCGCCTCCGAGGCGCTGGCGGTTTCACTCCCCCTCCCGGGCGGGTAGGTTCAAAGGGAAGGCGATTCGCAAGGAGGCAACTATGGAGGAGACCCTGAAACTGCTCCCCAACGAACAGCCGAAAGTGCCCGACCCGGCAGCGGTTCCCAAGACCGTCACCACCGCCGCCGCGTTTGGCGGCAAGCCCATCAGCAAGGACAAAAAGGACATGGGGCCGCGGGGGGAAACCAGCCGCTAGAGTAGCGGCATGCCGGAGGATCCCGAGCGCTTCGACTCCATCGCCGACTTCTACGGCTCCTCGCCCAGCGACCCGCTCCAGGACGCCCTGCAAACTTGGGACCATAACGAGTACGTCCCGCTGCAGTACCGCGACCCGGAGCTTTACGGGCTGATCGTCAACCAACTCCGGACCGACGTGGACATCCTGGTCGGCACCGGATCGGTGAAGCTCGGGCGGAACAGTCGCCACATCACCCTCACCTGGAACGGCGATGACGAGGACCTGTTCGACCTGGTCGCCGAGGGGGTCTCGTTCCTCTCGGATACCGACTGACGGTCAGGCCGGATCGGGCCCCGGTACGCCTGCGGAGTTGACGAAGATCATGCTCACGTCGACCCGGGTGGCCGGCCCTCCGGCCCAGTTGTGGACCTCCACCCGGTAATGGCCGGGCGCCGGCCTGGATACCAGCATCTGTTCCTGGTCGACCGCTGCGCTGCCCCCGGACGCCAGATCGCCGCTCCAGGTGCCGTCGGCTTGCCGCCTTTGTAGATAGAGGTCGATGTCGGCCGGCAGGGCCGGGACCGCACCGACGATGAGGTTGGCGTTGTCCTTGCCCTCCTCGACGTCGAACTCCACGAACTCGGAGGTCACGCCTGGAAGTCGGGTCCCGGCTCCGGGAGCCAGCGGAGTCACCGACCCCCGGATGGTCGCCTGGGCCTCGCCGGCCTGGACCGGGCCGGTTCCAAGCGGCACGTTGTCGGCTACTAAGGTTGGGCTGGCGACCACTGGGACCCGCAGGGCGGTGCCCGTCGGCCCGGTGTGGATCCTGATCAGCGGATCCACCGCGAAGGTCGGCACCTTATCCGGATCGCTGGCGGTCACTCGAAGCACCAGGCGATGCCCCGCCCGCAGGTTGTGGGCCATCGCGAAGCCCGGCGGGCTCAGCTTCATGGGCAGCAAGGGCACTACCGGAGTCACCGTGTCGAGCCCGTTCCGAAGTTCCGGGTTGATCGCAAACTGGCTGATCCGGCGGCGGGACCCGTCGGGACTCTGGTCGTAGAGGTTGGCTATCAGGTGGATCCGGGGGACCGTGACCGAGGCCACCAGATCCAGCTCGGGCTGGCCGGCGAAGACGGTGTCCGCCGCGACCGGCGGGGTGACGAAGTCGACTCCTCCGGTGGCCTGCGGATCCAGATGTCCTCGAGGGTCACCGGTGAAGAAGAGACTGCCCGGCACCAGCGGCCGGGACTGGGCCAGGGTGCCGTCGGCAGCGGGATAGAACGAGCGATATGTCGCACCGGGGACCGGCCACCGGTCGGTCACCAGAATCTGGGTCCGGTCGCCGGTCCGGGCGCCGGCAAACGTTCCGTCGGAGAGGAAGAGCTCGACCGGGGGTCCGGTGTCGACCTCCCGCTGAGCGAGATGCCGGTCGAACCAGGCGTGGAGCGCGTAGGTCCACTGGATCCCGCGCCGGGTGGGACAGCATCCCGAGCCGTGGTCCCACTGGCCCAGCCACAGCTTGTCGCCGGCCCGGCCACCCCGCTTCGTGAACCACTCCATGCCGGTTACCCGGGCTGCGTTGTCGTTGACGCCGTGCACCATGAACACCGGGATCGGCGCGGCGGTTGCCGCCGCCGACCACTCCCGCTCGGCGTGCCAGGGCGCATACCGCCCGGACAGCTGGTCCTCCCCCGCCACCAGTGACGAGTTGGGCAGCCCGCAACCGGTGTCCTCGACGTTGCGGCCGAAGCTCTCTCCTCCCGGGAGATGCCTTTCGAGTGCGATCTGTTCGTAGGCCTCCATCGGCCCCGCCCACTGCAGGAAGAAGGGCACCCCGGCCTGGAACTGGTGGTCGTACATGGTCGACAGGCCGGCGCTCGGCACGATGGTGACCAACCCTTCGGGCGACCTCGACGCCGCCAGCGAAGGCGTCGAGCCGACGTAGGAGTGGCCTACCATCCCGACCCGGCCGTTCGACCAGGGCTGGGAGGCCGCCCACTCCACCACCCTCTTCAGGTCGGCGGCGTCCTTTTGCCCCAGGTGGTCCAGGCAACCCTGGGACTTGCCGGTGCCCCGCAGATCGACCATCACCACTGCGTAGCCCCGAGGGGCAAAGTAGCCGGTCAGGCCGACGGCCGCGCCGCTGGCGTCGCGGGGTTCGGGCAGGATCCGGGTGCCCTCCCGGTCGGCCAGGGTGCCGTGGTAGGGGCTGGCCTCCAGAATCGTCGGATACGGCCGGTTCTCCGCCGGGCGAGTTATCTCGACGTAGATCGCGACGCCGTCCCCCATGGGGACGAGCAGGGTCTCCTTGATCACCTGACCGGCGTAAACAGGCTCGGAAAGGTTGGCCACCTTGGTGTAGTCGAAAGCCTGGATGGCCTGGGAGTGAACGGGCGCCGCCAGGCTGAGGAGGAGCCCGACAGCGAGCCCTGCCACCAAAAGCC
>DATABX010000153.1:0-2496 GCA_036259335.1 Actinomycetota bacterium | reverse complement strand
CCGCTGTGGCCGCGGCGATTGCACTGGAGACCGCCCGCGGCTGGTACCGGGTCCGGTCGGTCGTCCCCCGGCTGCTGAGGGAGCGCTCCCGATGAGCGTCGCCACCCTCCGCAAGGCGCTCGGGGAAAGAGCCGAGGCGCGCCGCAACCGCAAGGGGATGCGGGACGCCTTCCGCCACCTGCCGAGGATCTTCCCCTACCTCAGGCGCTTCTGGGTCCTGCTGGTGCTGGCGATCGTGTTCACTGCGATCTCCGGTCTGGCCGGCGTCGCCGAGCCGTGGCCGCTGGCCTTCCTGGTGGACAGCGTGCTAGGCGACCAGCCGGTTCCCGGCTGGATCCCCGACTTCTTCACCGGCTCCACCGGCGGGCTGATTATGCTGGCCGTGCTGGTCGGCTTGGGCATCGCCGCGGTGATCAACGGCATCCACGTGGTCAACGAGTACGTGCAGACCAAGCTCGCCGAGAAGATGGTGCTGGACTTCCGCAGCGACCTGTTCCAGCACGTCCAGCGCCTGTCCATGGCGTTCCACTCCGAGCACCGCAAGGGCTCGCTGATGTTCGCCATCAACAGCCAGGCCTCCACCATGGGCGAGATCACCGTGGCGCTGCTCCCGCTGGCCGAGGGGGCGATCATGCTCCTGGGGATGTTCGTGGTGGCCTACCGGATCGACGCCCAGCTGGCGCTGCTCTCGCTGGCGGTCGTTCCGTTCATCTACTACGCCACCGGCTACTACGGAAAGCACATCGACCCCGAGCTGCGGAGGGTCCGGGGCCTGGAGGGCCAGTCGATGTCGATCGTCTACGAGGCGATGTCGATGATCCGGGTGATCCTGGCCTTCGGGCGCGAGAACCACGAGCACCGGCGGTTCCGCAACCAGAGCGAGGACGCGGTGAACGCCCGGGTCCGGCTGACGGTGCGCCAGACCGGGTTCTCGCTGGCGGTCAACGTGATCACCGCCGCCGGGACCGGGCTGGTGTTGTGGGTCGGCGCCCGCCACGTGATCGAGGACCAGATCACCATCGGCCAGCTGCTGATCATCATGAGCTACATCGCCTCGGTCTATAAGCCGCTGGAGCAGATCAGCACCACCTTCGCCAACCTGCAGGAGCAGCTGATCTCGCTGGAGGCGGCGATCGACCTGCTCGAGACCCCCCGCGACGTGGAGGACCCGCCGGACGGCATCTCGGCCGGACGGGCGCGGGGCGACGTGACCTTCGACTCGGTGAGCTTCGACTACAAGGCCCGCACCGGGACCCTGACCGACGTCAGCTTCGAGGCGAAAGCCGGCAGCGTCATCGCCCTGGTCGGCCCGACCGGCGCCGGCAAGAGCACCCTGGTCGGGCTGATCCCCCGCTTCATGGACCCCCAGGAGGGCAGAATTTTGATCGACGGAACCGACATCCGGGAGCTGCAGCTGGACTCGCTGCGCGAACAGGTCAGCCTGGTGCTCCAGGAGCCGCTGCTGTTCTCCGGCACGATCCTCGAGAACATCCGGTACGGCCGGCTGGAGGCCACCGACGAGGAGGTCTACGAGGCGGCCAAGGCGGCGGGCGCCCACGACTTCATCAGCCGGCTGCCCAGCAAGTACAAGACGGTCCTCGGCGAGGGGGGCGCCCAGCTGTCGGGCGGCGAGCGGCAGCGGGTGTGCATCGCCCGGGCGTTCGTGAGGGACGCGCCGATCCTGATCCTCGACGAGCCGACATCCTCGGTGGACTCCAAGACCGAGGGGGCGATCCTGGAGGCGCTGCGCCGGCTGATGGTGGGGCGGACGACCTTTCTCATCGCCCACCGGCTCGGCACCGTCCGCAACGCCGACAAGATCCTGGTTCTGCAGGACGGCCGGGTGGTGCAGGAGGGGACCCACGCCGAGCTGGCCGAGCAGCAGGGCCTGTTCCGGGAGCTGCTGGAGGCCCAGGGCATGATGGGGGCCCGGGACATCCCGGCGGCGCAGCTGACCGACATGGTGGCCGCCCCCGAGGTGAAGCCCGAGCCGGCCGCCGAAAACCAGCCTGCCGCCGCGCCGGGCCCCCCGGAGCCCGCCGAAGCCGGTGCCGCCCTGGCCCGGCCGCCCCGCCGGATGGAGACCCTGGACCTGTACCGGCCGGCGCCGGCCAACGGCATCCGCCGGCCCAAGGTCGTGATCCTGGGCATGGCCACCAAGATCCCGGTTGCCGGGGTGTTCTGGCAGACCATCCACTACCTGGTGGGCTTCGAGAAGCTGGGGTTCGACGCCTACTACGTCGAAGCCCACGGCCGGACGCCGTCGATGCTGATGACCGGCGCCGGTGACGACTCCACCGCCCTGGCGGCCGGCGTCATCGAGGACCTGATGGCCAGCATCGGCATGAAGGACCGGTGGGCGTTCCACGCGCTGCACGACGACGGCCGGTGCCTGGGGATGTCGCGGTCCGAACTGCAGCGCCTCTACCGGGACGCCGCCCTGATAGTGAACCTGCACGGCGGGACGATCCCCACCGACGAGCAGGCGGCGGGCGG
>DATABX010000152.1:0-5760 GCA_036259335.1 Actinomycetota bacterium | reverse complement strand
GTAGGCCGGGTGATGCTCGATATCCTCGCCGAGCGCCACTACCCGGCCTCCGAGGTGGTCGCCATCGCCTCGGCGCGCTCTGCGGGCAAGAAGATCCCCTACGGCAACGGCACCCTCACGGTTCGGGCGCTGGAGCCGGGGGTGTTCGACGGCATCGACCTGGTGCTGCTCGACACCCCGGACGAGGTCGCCCGGGATTGGGCCCGGCCGGCGGTCGAAGCGGGAGCGATCGTGGTCGACAACTCCGCCGCCTGGCGCACCGACCCCGACGTCCCCCTGGTGATCCCGGAGGCCAACCCGGAGGCGGTCGACGCCCACAACGGCATCATCGCCAACCCCAACTGCGCCACCATCGGCGTGATCGTGCCGGTGGCCCCCCTCCACAAGGTCTACGGGCTCGAGCGGATGATCGTCTCCACCTACCAGTCGACCTCCGGCGCCGGCCGGGGAGGCGTCGACGAGCTGGCCGAGCAGTCCCAGAAGCTGGTGACCGAGATGGACGCCCTGGCGGAGGGGGCGGTGGCCGGTGTCGCTCCGGAGCCGCAGATGTTTGCCGCGTCGATCGGGTTCAACATCCTGCCGCAGATCGGCAGCATCAAGCAGGACGGCTCGACCTCCGAGGAGCTCAAGATGCTGAACGAGACCCGAAAGATCCTCTCGCTGCCCGACGTCCAGGTGGTCACCACCTGCGTTAGGGTGCCGAGCGTGGTCGGCCACGGGGCGGCGGTCCACGCCCGGTTCAGTGAGCCGGTCGATTTCGAGGAGGTTCAGGGCATCCTTCGCCACGCCCCCGGCGTGCGCATGTCGGACCTGCCGAACGCCCACGAGGCGGCGGGCACCGACCCGTGCTACGTCGGGCGCCTCCGGCCCGACCCGTTCGACCCCCACGCTGTCAGTTTCTTCACCGTCTCCGACAACCTGCGCAAGGGCGCCGCGCTCAACGCGGTCCAGATCGCGGAGATCCTGCTTCCGGGCTGAGCCCGTCGAGCAGGACCGCCGGCCATGGGCTGCATCTTCTGCGGGATCGTCGATGGGTCGATTCCGGCGCACGTCGTCTGGGAGGGCGAGCATGCCCTGGCCTTCCTGGACAGCCGGCCGGTTTTCTCCGGACACACCCTGGTGGTGCCCAGGGTCCACGTCGAGACGCTGCCCGAGCTGGGCGACGACCTTCTGGGCCCGCTTTTCGCCGCCGCCCGGCTACTGGCTGCCGCCATGCCGGCGGCGATGGCCGGGGACGGGACCTTCGTGGCGGTCAACAACAAGGTGAGCCAAAGCGTGCCGCACCTGCACGTCCACGTGATCCCGCGCCGGTTCAAGGACGGGTTGCGGGGGTTCTTCTGGCCCCGCCAGAAGTACGCCGATGAGGCCGAGGCGGCCGGGGTGGCGGCGGCAATCCGCAAGGCGGTCGAGGAGCTGACGACGGCCGGCGCCTACGAGGCGGCGAAGAACCCGTAAGATAGGTGCGCAGCGGGATGTAGCGCAGCTTGGTAGCGCGCCTCGTTCGGGACGAGGAGGTCGTGGGTTCAAATCCCGCCATCCCGACCAAAGTTGACGTTCCACCGTCAGCGCATGAATTAGCGAGCCGTTTGTCTACAGCTCTGACGGTGCATGGTGGTTGCCGGCACCTGCGCGCCTTACCGACCGTTCCTTTCGGCAGCCTGGACTACGGCGACCTGACCGATGATGGGACGACCCGGTCTGCTGCCTAGCAACTGGCCCCCAATGCCTGGCCAAAGTGTCCCACATTGCGTTTCTTGGAGACCGAAGTATTCTTTCCGCGCCATGGCGATGATCTCAAACGAATCCTCAGCAGCCGAGGAGCATCTCAAGCGGGTCCAGGCGGTCACCGACGCAGCACTCGCCCACATGACGGTGGAGTCGCTGCTCGACGAGCTGCTGAACCGCATCCGGGAGCTGCTGAACGCCGACACCGCAGCCGTTCTGCTGCTGGATGAGGAGCACGCCGAGCTGGTGGCCACCGCGGCCAAAGGCATCGAGGAGGAAGTCGAGCAGGGGGTCCGGCTCCCGGTCGGCGGCGGGTTCGCCGGTCGCATTGCTGCGACCGGACATCCGGTCATTCTCGAATCCGTCGACCACACGAAGGTGCTCAACCCGATCCTGCTGAAGAAGGGCATCCGCTCCCTGCTCGGGGTGCCGATGATCGTCGGCGGCCGGGTGACGGGCGTCCTCCACGTTGGGACTTTGTATCCGCGGATTTTTTCGGAAGAGGACCTCGAGCTGCTCCGGCTGGTCGCCGACCGGGTAGCCCTCGCGGTGGACGCCCGCCAACACGATGAGCACCGGGTGCTCGCCGAAACCCTTCAGCGGAGCCTGCTTCCCGACAGATTTCCCCAGGTCCAGGGCCTCGAGATCTCCGGCCACTACCATCCGGCTGAGGGCGGCATGATCGGGGGCGACTGGTACGACGTGTTCGTCGTCGGCCGGGACACGTTGTGCGTCGTGGTCGGTGACGTGGCCGGCCGGGGAGTCCAGGCCGCGATCGCCATGGGCCGGCTGCGCAACGCGGTACGGGCGATGGTCTTTCTGAACAGTGCGGCTGATGTCACAGTCTCTCATTTGAACGACTTCCTTCTACACTTCGACCCCGGGGTGATTGCGACGATGCTGATCGGGTTGATCGACTCCGAGGGAACAATGAGGTACGCCAGCGCGGGACACGTCCCGCCGGTCCTCGTTGACCCGGCCAAGGTCGCCCACCTTATCGAGGGGCCGGCGGAGCCGCCGCTGGGGACCATCGACCACCTGGCCTACCGGGAACGGGCCCTCAACCTGGAACCCGGCTCGACGCTGATCCTGTACACCGACGGCCTCGTCGAGCGGCGGAGTCGCTCGCTGGACGCGGGCCTCGAGGCTCTGCGTTCGGCCGCCGAGGGCGACTGGAGCAACCTGGAGATGCTCCGCGAGCGTCTCTCGAATGATGCAAGGGTGGGCGGGGAGGAGCTGTCGGACGACCTGGCAATCCTCTCGATCCGCTTCGAGGTTGACGGTGACGACGGGATCCACACGACGATCGACGCCGATCCCCGAGAGCTCGCGCCGCTCAGGCGCAGGTTGCGGCGCTGGCTGACGCGGATCGGGGCCGAGGAGCACCTGTTGCAGGACGTCCTGGTCGCGGTGGGGGAGGCGGTTGCGAACGCCGTCGAGCACGCCCGCGGCCCCAGGAAGTCCTCCATCAAGGTCGATGCGACGGAAGACCAGGGGCTCCTGGTGATTGAGGTTCGTGACCGGGGTTTCTGGCGGCAGGCTGACGGCAACGGGAGCGGGTTCGGAGTGCCGCTGATGAAAAGCCTGATGGACGAAGCCACCTTTCACTCCGACGAGCAGGGCACCCTCGTGACGCTTCGCAAACAACTCGATCCCAGCCGGTAGGGAACCGGCCGGGCAGGATCAGATGGCGGTGGGGTGCTTCGGCTCGTAGAGCATCATCTCCGCCCCGCCCGGGAGCACCAGCATGGTGGTGATGCCCCAACCTTCGTCCTGCGGCTCGCCTTTGACCTCCAGTCCCCGGCTCTGCAGCTCCTTGATGGTGGTGCGTAGGTCGTCGCACATCAAGGTGAGTTGGTGGCGGACGCCGCTGTCGTAGGTGGGTCCCTCGGCCGGGTGGATGCCGAGCTCGGCCGGAGGCATCCGGAAGATCAGCCACCCGTCACCGGCGTCGACGTGGGGCCAACCGAGGATGTCGGCGAGCACCGTGCGCAGAGCTTCGGGCTCGGAGGTGTAGATCAGGGCGTGGGCGCCGGTGATCGCCATGGCCCAATCCTGCCACAACCGCCTCGCACAGCGCATTCGAAATAGGGTAGGTGCAGGTAGCGGTCAGGAGTGCAAAGTTGGAGTTCGAGGAGCTCGTCCGCCGCCGGCGGATGGTGCGGCACTACGGCCCCGAGCCGGTGTCCGAGTCACAGATCGGCCGGATCCTGGCGATCGCCCGCCGGGCGCCCAGCGCCGGGTTCAGTCAGGGGCAGTCCTTCGTGGTGGTCACCGACCCCGCCCGGCGGGCCGAGATCGCCGGCATCGCCGGTGAGCCGGAGTACCTCAAGAAGGGCTTCGACCCCTGGCTGACCAGCGCCCCGGTGCACGTGGTGGTTTGTGTGAGCGAGCAGGCCTACCGCCGGCGCTACCGGGAGCCGGACAAGCGGCGACCGGACGGCGAGCGCCGGTGGCCGGTGCCCTACTGGTACGTGGACGGAGGCTGCTCATTGATGCTGTTGCTGCTGGCTGCCGCCAACGAGGGGCTGGCGGCCGGGTTCCTGGACCTCGACGCCCCGGCCTACTCCGAGCTGCGGAAGCTCCTCGGCATCCCGCCGGAGGTCCAGCCGATCGGCCTGGTCACCATCGGGGTGCCATCCGGGGACCGGCGCTCCGGCTCCTTGAAGCGCGGGTGGAGGCCGCCGGGCGAGGTGGTCCACCGGGAGGCGTGGGGATCACCGGGCGAGTGAGGGTCACCCCTGCCGGGGGACCAGCTCGATCACCGAGGCCTCCGGTGGGCAGAGAAAACGAAACGGGGCGTACTTCCCGGTCCCTACTCCCGGAGTCACGAACAGCCAGGACCCCCCCACCTTCGAAGCGCCCATCGCCAACGAGGTCGGAAGGGTCGAGTTGGTAACGATCGCCCCCAGACCGGGCAGGCGGACCTGGCCCCCGTGGGTGTGCCCGGCGATGGTCAGCTCGTAGCCCGCCTTGAAGGCCTCGTCGTAGGGGGCCGGGTCG
The DNA here is from genome assembly GCA_036259335.1 of Actinomycetota bacterium. GTDB lineage: Bacteria > Actinomycetota > CADDZG01 > JAHWKV01 > JAHWKV01 > JAJCYE01. The sequence continues at coordinate 1,032 of DATABX010000152.1, read as the reverse complement.
TGGACCACCAGCATTGCCAGCTCCACCTCCGGGTCCCGGACCAGCAGGTCCCGCTGGTCGCGCTTGAGGTAGGGGTCGTCCAGCCCGGTGATCTGGGTTCGGGTGGCGTTCAGGTCCAGCGTGACGTTTGCGTTGTTGAGATCCAGCCACCCCTCGGACACCAGGCGCCCGCGGAAGCGCTCGGTCGGGTTGCGGGAGGCGCCGTGGCGCCGCCGGTTGAGGAAGTAGTCGAGGTAGTTCTTGAGCACCGGGGCGTAGTAGTCCGAGGAACCGAAGACGAAAATGCGGGCGACCCGGGCGCGCAGGCCGTTGAGCAGACGCAGGCACTCGTCGACTGCGTCGGGCCCTCCCAGCAGGTCGCCGGTCGCCAGCACCAGGTCGTGCTCCTCGGAGGCCAGGGACTCGAGAAACCGGATCATCCGGCGGTTGGCGGTCCGCAAATGGAAGTCCGAGACCTGCAGAATGCTGATCGGGTTGGCGCCCGGCGGCAGGACGGGCAGCGAGTACCGTCCGACCCGGTATCTTTTGGCTTCGACGAATCCGTACGCGACCGGCGCCAGGCCCGCAGCCGCGGCTCCGGCGAGCAGCTTCAGCTTCGACCGACCTCCTGCCGGCTTCCCGGCTCCCCGGTCAGGCAGGAGACGGGCTCCACTGCAGGTCGGACTCGATGATCGTGTGGTCCGGGGTACCGGCGGCGCGCCGCAGCGCGACCGCCAGCTCATCCACCCCCGAGGTCACCTGGATCCGCAGCCCGGTTTCGCCGGCCGCCTCCGACAGGGCCGACTCGGCGGCCTCGTCACCCCGGTCGGTGAAGACGACAAACGTCAGGTCGCCCGGCTCCTCGAGCCCCTCCAGCTCCCGCAGGTGGGGAATGAGCTCCGCCTCCTCGCAGAACATGACCACCGGTCCGGCGGCGGCTCCAGCGGCGGCCGCCGCCTCGGCAACCGGGAACTCGGTGCTGGATCCCGGGGGAAGCCAGGTTCCCGGCTCGGCGACCTGGAAGAAGGGAAAGAACCAGGGCGCCGAGCCGCC
>DATABX010000151.1:0-1743 GCA_036259335.1 Actinomycetota bacterium | reverse complement strand
AAGCAGGCTGGCAGTTCTTCATGGAAACCTCCCCGTGGTCGCAGTTCAGAACCACGATGAGGGATCGCCAGCCCGCCGCCAAGGGGAGTCGAACCCATTTTGGACTGGGTAGTTCCGGTACTGCGGGAGCTACAGCCCCAGGTAGTGCTCCAGGCCCACGGTGAGCCCTGGGTGGTTGGCAATCTCCCGGATGCCCAGGATCACCCCGGGCATGAACGACTTGCGGTCCAGCGAGTCGTGCCGGATCGTCAGGGTCTGCCCGGGCCCCCCGAAAAGGACCTCCTGGTGCGCCACCAGTCCCGGCAGCCGGACGCTGTGGACGTGGACGCCCTCCCGCTCCGCTCCCCGGGCGCCGGGCAGGTTCTCCTTGAGTGTTCCGGGCCGCTCGACCGGGGCCTGCGTGCGGCCGCGGAGGATGCTCTCCACCGTCTGCAGCGCGGTCCCCGACGGCGAGTCCATCTTTCCGCTGTGGTGCAGCTCGATCACCTCGGCGTCGGGCATCCACGCCGCCGCGATCTCGGCGAACTTCATCGCCAGCACCGCCCCGATGGCGAAGTTGGGGGCTATCAGGACGTTGCCCTCGCACTTGGGGCACAGCTCGGCGATTCCCTGTACGACCTCCGGCGGTATCCCCGAGGAGCCGACGACCACGTGGATGCCGTTCTTGATGCACCACGGGATGTTCTCGGAGGCCGCCTCGGCGTTGGTGAAGTCGACGGCCACCTGGACCTGGTTCTCGACCAGGGCGTCCAGGCTGGAAAGGCCGACGTCGACCTCCTCGGTGAGCTCCAGGTCCGGCTCCGCCTGCACTGCGGCGCAGACCTCCCGGCCCATGCGGCCCTCGGCGCCGAGCACCGCCACCCGGATCATCGGCCGGCGGCCCAGTCGTCGAACTCGTCCTCGCCGAACGGGCCGATGGCGGTCAGGACCCGGGTTTCCGGCTGCAGGAGGTCCTTGGCGACCGTCGCCACGTCGTCCAGCGTCACCGCGTCGACGTGGGCCAGGATCTCGTCGATCGTCAGGATCTCTCCCCCGACCACCTCGGACTTGCCGAGCCGGGTCATGCGGGAGGCGGGGTCCTCGAGCGCCAGGACCACGGCACCCTTCATGTGCCCCTTCGCCCGGTCGAGCTCGGCCTGGGTCACGCCCGACTCGAGCATCAGGTCCATCTCCCGGACGATCAGCTCCACCACCTCGCGTGCGTTGCCGGGCGCGGTGCCGGCGTAGATCCCGTAGGCGCCGGTTTCGGTGAAAAGGTTGCGGTAGGAGAACACCGAGTAGGCCAGGCCGCGGATCTCGCGGATTTCCTGGAACAGCCGGGAGGACATGCCGCCCCCGAGGAGGGTGTCCAGCACCCCCCAGGCAAAACGCAGGGGGTGCCGGCTCGGGTATCCGAGCCCGCCGATCAGCAGGTGGGCGCCCTCGGTCGGCCGGCGGAGCACCCGGGTGCGGGTCATCGGAGCGGGATCGGAGGTGGTGCGGGAGGCAACGTCCCGGTCGGCGCCGAACCCGTCGCCAACCCACGCAACCACGTCGTCGTGGCGGAGGTTGCCGGCCGCGGCGACGACCATGTTGCGGGCGCGGTAGTTCTCACGGTGGAACGCTCTAAGCGCGTCCCGGTCGATGTTCTGCACGGTCTCGACGGTCCCCATCACCTCGCGGGCCAGCGGGTGGGCGCCGAAAACCGTTTCGGCGAAGACATCGTGGATCAGGTCCTCGGGGGTGTCCTCGTGCATCGCCAGC
>DATABX010000150.1:0-10634 GCA_036259335.1 Actinomycetota bacterium | reverse complement strand
GCATCACCTGCCCGGTGCACTTCGTCGACCACCACTTCGCGCACGCGACCTCCGCCTACTACACCAGCGGCTTCGACGACGCGCTGGTCATCTCGCTCGACGGCGGCGGCGACCGCAAGAGCTCCGCGGTCTACACCGTGCGCGGCGGGCGCTGGGAGAAGGTGAGCGACACCTCCTCCTTCGACTCGCTGGGGAACTACTACGCCTACGTGACGTACCTCTGCGGCTTCAAGCCGATGCGCCACGAGGGGAAGATCACCGGCCTGGCGGCGAGCGGGCAGCCCGTGTACGTGCCGCTGCTGAAGGAGTTCGTCGACGAGGAGGACGGCCGCATCGTCAACCGCGCGGGGGTGGCCTTCCTGGAGGCGATCCGCGCCCTCGACCGGCGGCTCCCGAAGGGGTGGACGCGCGAGGACCTGGCCTCCAGCATCCAGACGCACTTCGAGGACGTCTGCCGCCGCTTCGTCCGCCACTGGGTGCGGCGCACCGGGCTGCACGACGTGGCGCTGGCGGGGGGCGTGCCGGCCAACGTGCGCGTGAACGAGGAGATCCACGCCCTCCCCGAGGTGCACCGCCTCTTCGTCCACCCGCACATGGGCGACGGCGGGCTGAGCGTGGGCGCCGCGCTGGCGGCGTGCGTCCCCGGGGTGCTGGAGCGCACCATGCCGGCGGACCCCCCTGACCTCCACCGCCGCACTTCATTTCCAGGCGTGGAAACGGATGTTCGACGATTACCTGCGCGCCCAGGCCGATCGCAGCGGTAAACCCTTCGTGCCGTTCGACATGCCGGATTACCTGCGCTACATCGACGGCAAGCCGCGGGCCGACGGAGTCAGGTCGCTGCTCGAGGCCCGGAGGACCGAGCTGCCGGAGGGTTCGCCCGGCGATCCGGCAGGCTCGGAGACCGTCCAGGGACTAGGGAACCGCAAGAACGAGCTGGTCCTCAAGATAATGGAGGACGTGGGCGTCGAAGCCTTCGAGGGGTCCCGCCGGTACCTCGATGCGGTGCAGGACGCCGGGATGAAGCGGGCGGTGGTGTCGGCCAGCACCAACACTCCTGCCGTGCTGGAGGCAAGCGGCCTGGCCGGCCGTTTCGATGCAGTGGTCGACGGCACCGTCGCCCTTCGCAAGGGGCTTCGGGGCAAGCCGTTTGCCGACACCTTTCTGTTCGCCGCCCGTGCGCTTGACGTGGACCCCGCCGCCGCAGCAGTGTTCGAGGATGCGCTGGCCGGTGTGAAGGCCGGGCGGGAGGGTGGCTTCGGCTTCGTCGTAGGGGTCGACCGGTCGAACCAGGCCCCCGCGCTTTTGGCCGAGGGCGCCCATGTCGTGGTGAAGGACCTGGCAGAGTTGTTGGAGGACCGTTGAGCGGCAAACCGACATTCAGCATCGACCCGTGGCAGCTGCGGGAGGCTCGCGTCGAGCTGGCGACCCTGGCCGAGACCGAGTCGCTCTTCACGCTCGCCAACGGACACCTGGGCCTCCGGGGAAACCTCGACGAGGGGGAGCCCTACGGGCTGCCCGGGACGTATCTGAACTCGTTCCACGAGCTCCGTCCGCTTCCCAACGCCGAGCCGGCTTACGGCGACCCGGAGTCGGGCCAGTCGATCATCAACGTCACGAACGGCAAGATCATCCGGCTTCTGGTCGACGACGAGCCCTTCGACGTGCGGTACGGGGAGCTGCCCAAGCACGAGCGGGTACTGGACCTGCAGGCCGGGCACCTGCACCGGGAGGTGGAGTGGATATCGCCGGCCGGCCAACGAGCCCGCATCACCTCGACCCGGCTGGTGTCGTTCACGCAGCGAGCCGTCGCGGCCATCGAGTACGTGGTCGAAGCGGTGGGTGCGGAGTCTCGCGTGGTGATCCAGTCCGAGCTGGTGGCCAACGAGCCGCTGCCCCCGACCCGCAAGGACCCCAGGGTCTCGCAAATCCTCGACTCCCCGCTGCAGGCCGAACAAAAGGAGAAGTGGCGGACCGGCGCCGCGCTGGTCCACCGCACCCACCGCAGCGGCCTGAGGCTCGCCGCGGCGATGGACCACATCTTCTTCGGCCCGGAGGACACCGCCCTGCTCGTCGACGACTCCCGGGACAACGCACGGGTGACCTTCACCAGCAACCTCCAACCCGGCGAGAAGTTGCGCATCGTGAAGTTCCTGGCCTACGGGTGGTCGGGCGTCCGGTCCCGCCAGGCGCTGTTCGACCAGGTGACCGCCGCGCTCGTCGCCGCCAAGCACACCGGGTGGGAAGGCCTGCTCGAGGAGCAGCGCGCCTACCTCGACGAGTACTGGGAGGACGCCGACATCGAGATCGACGGGGACCCGGAGGTCCAGCAGGCGGTGCGCCTCGGGATGTTCCACATCCTGCAAGCGGGAGCCCGGGCGGAGCGCCGGCCGATCGGGGCCAAGGGCCTGACCGGCGTGGGCTACGAGGGGCACACGTTCTGGGACACGGAGATCTTCGTCCTGCCGGTGCTCATGCACACCCAGCCCAAGGCGGCGGCCGATGCCCTGCGCTGGCGGCACAGCACCCTGGAGGCGGCCCGCAACCGGGCCCGGCATCTGGGGTTGAGGGGCGCGGCATTCCCCTGGAGGACGATTGCGGGGCAGGAGTGCTCGGGGTACTGGCCGGCCGGGACCGCGGCATTCCACATCAACGCCGACATCGCCTACTCGGTCAACCGTTACCTCGACGCGACGGAGGACGATGCCTTCGACCGGGAGGTGGGCGTGGAGCTGCTGGTGGAGACCGCCCGGTTGTGGCAGGGGCTCGGACACTACGACCGCGACGGAAGGTTCCGGATCAACGGCATCACCGGCCCGGACGAGTACGACGCCCTGGCCGACAACAACGTCTACACCAACCTCATGGCCCAGCTGAACCTTCGCGCCGCCGCAGACGCGGTCGAGCGGCACATGGACCTGGCGCTGCGTATGGGGGTCGGCGAGGATGAGCCGTCGGGCTGGCGGGCCGCCGCAACCGCAATGTACGTGCCGTACGACGAACAGCTCAAGGTCCACCCGCAGTCGGACAACTTCACTCTCCGGCAGATGTGGGACTTTTCCTCGACTCCGGCTGAGAACTACCCGCTCCTTCTCCACTACCCGTACTTCGATCTGTACCGCAAGCAGGTGATCAAGCAGGCGGACCTGGTCCTGGCCATGCTTCTTCGGCCGGAGCTGTTCGAGGACGAGGAGCAGAAGCAGCGCAACTTCGCCTACTACGAACGCATCACGGTGCGGGACTCCTCGCTGTCGGCGGCGTGCCAGGCGGTCGTTGCAGCACAGCTGGGACACCTGGACCTGGCTTACGACTACCTCGCCGAGACCGCTCTGGTCGATCTCGGGAACCTGCACCACAACACCGGCGACGGAGTTCACCTGGCCTCCATGGCGGGAGCCTGGACCGTTCTCATCTCGGGGTTCGGCGGGCTCCAGGTCTGCGGCAAGGCGCTTGGGTTCTCACCCCGGCTTCCCGACGGATTGAACCGGCTGGCTTTCAACCTGTGCTACCGGGGCCGCCAGATCAACGTCCTGGTTCTAAAGGAGAAGGCCAGCTACGTGATCAAAAGGGGCGAACCCCTCCTGCTAAGCCACTACGGCGAGGAGTTCGAGCTCGGCGCCCAGCAGCTGGCTACCTACGCCATCCCGCCGGTGACGCCGAGGGAACCTCCGACGCAGCCCCACGGGCGGTCGCCGCTCCGCCGGGGCATCCGCCGGGCCTAGACCGCGACGCCCTCGACCACGTTGTACTCCATGGGCAGCTCGAGAACGCGAGACAGCCGGAAACCACTGGCCGACATAAGCCGGGCGAAGTCCTCCTCGGTGCGCTCCCGGCCCCCGGTCACCGCCAGCATGTTCACGTCGGTGGCGGTGGCGTAGGCACCCGGAAGCAACCTCTCGATCACGAGCAGCCGGCCCCCGGGCTTCACCGCCTGCCGGCAGTGGCCCAGGATCTGAAGGCACTGTTCGTCGGTCCAGTCGTGGAGGATCCGTGAGAACAGGTAGGCGTCGCCGCCGCCCACCATCGTGTTGAAGAAGTTCCCCGGCACCAGCCGCACCCGGTCCGCCACCCCCAGCAGCTCGAGGTTCGCTGCCGCCCCCTCCACCACCGGAGCGGCATCGTACAAGATGCCCTGCAGGTTGGGGTTCGCCTGAAGGATCGCCGCCAGAAGCGTTCCGTTGCCCCCGCCGGCGTCCACCACGGTTTGCAGGCCGGAGAAGTCGTAGACCTCGGGAATTGCGTTGAAGAAGACTGCGCCGGCAGCCATGGCCCGGTCGAACTGCCGGCCCCGGTCCGGATACTTCGCCAGGTAGTCGAACAGCTTTCGGCCGAAGGTGATCGCAAAGGCGTCCCGCCCGGTCTTCACCCCGACCAGCAGGTTGCCGAACGCCTGGTAGAACTCCTCGCCGAAGACCAGCACGAGGTCCTTCATCGAACCCTGGGCGGTGGTCCTCAGGTGTTCCGAGGCCGAGTTAAGCGCAAAGCGGCCGTCCTGTTCGACCTCGAAGACTCCGGAGGCTGCCAGAAGCCGAAGAACCCGGTGCAGGGAGTCGGCGTCGGCCTTGACCGCGGCGGCCAGCTCACCGGCCGACCGGGGGCCTTCCCCGAGCAGATCGGCGATACCCAGCTTGGCCGCGACGTACAGAGCCTGGGAGCCGTAGTAGCCCATGCCGATCTCCTGGATCCGGCGGGCGCCCGAGTCGTCGAATGCCATGGCGTCAGCCTAGCGGCCGCACGCCCCGTCGGACATGGCTGGTCAGGGTGAGGCAGTCGGACTCGGCGTGGCCTCGCGATCCGGCGCTTCCTCGGAATCCGCGGTTGCGCTGGGCCGCGGCGTCGGCTCGTTTCCGGTCTTCGACTCCGGGTCGGTGGCTTCTTCCTGTTCCTCCGGCGTCGGCGACTCGGCCAGAGGGGGCGCCCCGCCCAGCTCCTCCTCCTGCTCCTCGGTCAACCCCGGCCGCCCGGTCGGAATGTGGGCCGTCCGCTCGACCGCCTCGCCGGCGGTCCACCGCTCCTCGCGCTGGATGGGCCGGTAATCGCCGTTCGGCCACAGCACGAACGCCGCGAGCATCAGCCCGGCGCCGCAGACCGCTCCTATCGCCATGCCGAGTGCCGGCCGGCTCTCGGACACGTTCTTGACCCCCCGGGCGATCCGCTTGGAGACGTTGAAGGCGGTCAGTCCCATGCCGCCGACCGGCAGCAGCAGCATCGCGGTCTGGATGCCGCCCAGCGCCGCTCCGGCAAGCGAGCCGTCCGACATCGCGGCCGATATCTTGTTCTTCTGGACGAAGAACGAGTCCCAGGTGGTGGCCAGCACCCGTGGAGCGTGGATCACCATCATCGTGAACACCCCGAACAGCACCGGCAGCGCCAGCAGAACCCACACCGTCACCGCCACCCGGACGCCCTTCTTCAGCTCGGTCACCTGTTTCGGAGCGTCCTTCTTCGGGTGCATCGACTTGAGCACCGGCTTCATCCGGGCGAACAGGTCGGGGACGCCGGTGGAGTCGGCGATCACGAAGTAGCCGTCCATCCGGAGCATCGGCATGAAGTTGTAGAGGATCAGCAGGTGCTGCATGAGGATCAGTACGAGGATCGGCTCGAAGCCGGTCAGAAAGTAGACGCCGGCCACCGCGATCGTGAAGATTGCGTTGAAGTACACCCCGCCGAGGTCGGTTCGCACGCGCCCCGCCTTGCCCAGCGTGTACACCTCGGTGACGTCGGTGAAGAACGCCGGCCAGATCACGTAGATGCCGAAGCCGATCTTGCCGGGCCGGGCCCCGCTGTACTTGCAGGCGGTGGCGTGGCCCAGCTCGTGCCAGCCGATCGAGAGAATCAACAGCAGGTAGAGCAGCAGCATGGTGATCGGCTGGTACAGGGTGTCGCGCAGGCCCTGGCCGACACCGTGGCTGACGAAGTACCAGATGTCGGTGGCGACGAACCCCACCAGCATCGCCACGACCACCGGGGGCCAGAACAGGGGCTTGAGGAGCCCTGCGATCGCGTTTACCGGGCCCTCGGGTAGAAGGGTCATGCGCATCTTCAGCCGCAGCATGGGGTCGACCCTTTTCAGCTGCGGCACCTCGCCGTCCGGACCGGGGACGATGCCGTCCCGGTAGAGGCTGTTGCCGATGAGCGTCGCGACGTTGCCGCCGCTGACCGTTCGCCCGAACTTGGAGCTGACCTGGTCGCCGATCTCGTCGAGGGTCCGGCGTCCGTCGATGTGCTCGACGATCAGGTACATCAGCCGGTCGAGCTGGATGATCTGGCCGTCGCCCCTCTTCACGAGATAACGGCCCTCCTTGAAGCCCGAACCCTCGAACTCCCCCTGTAGCTCTACTCCGTCGGCCAGCCGGGGCGGGTCCGGAACCTTTGGGGCCTGCTTGCCGGGCCGGGACTTTCGGTTCACCGGCCCGCTCGACGAGCCTTCGGGATTTTTGGTGTCGACGCTGGGCTCGTCGTTGGAAATGGCCTGCCTCCGGTTTCTCACTCAAAAGGGGCGGCCCGGAAACGGGCCGCCCCTTCTCGAATCTGCGGTAACTAGATGGACTGCGTGATGTCTACGTCCTGCTCGGCGTTCGCGTACGCAACCGAGTTGTCCGACAGTACGTTGGCGGCCACGGCTGCGTTCACCGGCGCCGCCAGGTTCGCGCTGATCAGCGACATCTCCTCGCGGTCGGGGAGCTCCTCGGTCCCGTGCTGCGAGAGCTCTTCGGGGGTCATCTCGTCCTTGATCTGTTCTGCCATGTCGGTGCCTCCTTAGATTTCCTGATCCATCAGCGCCTGCTGCTGAGCGTCGGCGATGGCGGTCGACGAGTCCGAAAGGACGTTCGCCGCCACTGCGGCGTTGATGGGAATTGCGATGTTGGCGTTTACCAGCGACATCTCCTCCCGTTCGGGGAGCTGCTCGCTGGTGTGCTCGGCAAGCTCCTCGGGAGTCATCGCGTCGTTGGTGCTTTCAGCCATGACGGCCTCCTTTAGATGCCCTGTTCGATGTCCGCCAGCTGCTCCGCGTTGGCGTAAGCGGTGGCGTCGTCCGAAAGGACGTTGGCGGCAACGGCTGCGTTGACGGGTGCTGCGAGATTCAGGTTCACGAGCGACATCTCTTCCCGGTCGGGAAGCTGGTCGCTTCCGTGCTGGGAGAGCTCCTCTGGGCTCAGCTCATCGGTCATCGTTACCTCCTCGTGCTTCGCTGGACCTGCTGATGGTTGTCTTCCCGCCCTTTTGCACGATACGAACGCGCTGCCGGGAAGAGACGCGGTTGGACTCCGAGCTGGAGTCCTCGCCCACGTTTGCGGAAACGACGGCGGAAACTCCCCCCGCGACGTTGTTCCGGGAGCTGCCCTCACCGGGGCTGTCTCCGAAGGTCTTGTTGACCACCTTTTGGATCCGCATGGGTTTTCGTTTCCCGGCATGGCGCGACGCCAAACTCCCTGAGCCAAACGATCGCCACTCCCAGCGTCATTTGTCGGATCGGACGTTTGCCGGACACCGGGCGCGGGAATCTCCCGGGCGTCGAGCGGCTCTCGAAGCGCCGACCACCTTTGGACATCGACCAGGAGAGAGAATGAAGCCCTTCAAAAACCGAGTTCTGGCCGCCCTCGTCACGATCGCGCTCGTGCTTGTGCCGGCCGCCGGCGCGACCGCCGGGATTGCCTCCGGCGGCAAGAACAACACCGTGGTCGTGCGCAACGGCATCGACGATTCTCTTCGGTCCCGATCCAAGGTCTCGGTGACCCACAACCGCGGCCCCAACGTCACCAACCGCAACGTCGCCAACGCCCGGTCCTCCTGCGTCGACTGCCGAACGGTGGCGGTCGCTGCCCAGGTGGTACTGGTCGAAGGGCCGGTCGACACCGAGGCCCCGGTGAACGCAGCGGTTGCGGTCAACGTGGAGTGCAGCTCCTGTGAGACCTACGCCTACGCCCGGCAGGTCGTGCTGAAGCCCGGAAGCCCGGTGACGATCGGCAGCGGTGCGCGGGACAGGATCTCCGCGGTGCATGCGGAGATCCGCCGGATCTCGCGCTCGGACCTGACCTTTCCCGAGATGGACGCCGCACTGGACAGGCAGGTGAACCGGCTCACCTCGATCGTCGAAGCGGAGATCGCCAAAGCCGGCGAAACTGCATCCAAGCGGGACCGCAAGGTGGTGGACGAGGACCGGGCCGACCACTAAGCCGCAGGTTAGAAAGCGCCGGCCCGAGAGCCGGCCGGCGCGACTGATCCCAAAGAATCGCCGGTCGGGCAAGACCTGCCGGGCGAAAAGCGCGAGCCCGCAGCGCCACGTCGATCCGATCGTGCGCCCTTCCACAGTTCCTGCATACTGAACCGGCACCCGCGCCGGGAACCGGCGGGAGGTTCCAACCGTCGAACCACGGAAAGGAATCGGACTCGAGGAGTGAGCGTGCGGAGGATTCTCGTTCTCAGCCTGGTGGGGGCGCTGGTGCTTGCCGGAGCCGTGGTGGCGGTTGCCCGGCTCGGCGGAAACGGCTCACCCGAACCCGAGGATGGGCCGACCGACACGACCCCGTCCGCCTCGCCTGAGTCTCCGACGCCATCGGTCCCGGTCGAATCTGCCCCCGGGGAACCGGGCGCCACCCCGCCGACCCCCGCTCCGCCGCCGCCCCCGCCGGCTCCCGCTCCCCCGATTGCTGCACCGGATCCACCTGGTTACAACCCCAACATCGTGACCCCGCGCTCCGGCATGGACAACGTCCACCCGATCGGGTGGCGCAGGGCCGAGGTCCTTGACGAACGAACCGTCCGGTTGCACTTCGAAAGCGGCGTCGCCCCGTGCAGCGTGCTCGACCGGGTGGAGGTCCAATACCGGCCGGGAGAGATCGTTCTCACCCTTTTCGAAGGCAACGACCCGGCGTTCCCCAACGCGGCTTGCATCATGATCGCCCAGTTCAAGGCGGTCGACGTGCCGCTGGACGAACCGGTTAACGGCCGCAGGCTCGTGGACGGAACCGCCTAAAGCCCGGCGGCCCGGTTATCCTGGGCTGGTCGATGCACCACTTCCTCACACGCCGCTGGATGACCATCCATCTGCTGACCCTCGTAATCGTTGTGGTATGCCTGCTGCTGGCCAACTGGCAGTTCCGGCGCCTGCAGGACCGCAAGGCGGACAACGCCCGCGTCGCCGCCCAGAGCCAGCTGCCGACGGTCGAACTGGACCGCCTTCTCCGCTCGGCCGAAGCGTCGAGCGAACAGGTGGAAGCCGCCTCCTACCGGTCGGTCACGGTGCGCGGGGTCTACGACGTCGACCAGCAGGTGGTTCTGCAGTCGCGGGGGTACAAGAAGCGTCCGGGTAACCACCTTCTCACCCCGTTGGTCACCCCGTCGGGCGATGCGGTGCTCGTGGACCGCGGGTGGGTGCCGCTGGAGGGTGAAGGAGCCGACCCGCAGGCTGCAGCTCCCCCGTCCGGCACCGTCACCCTGACCGGCCTGCTGCTCCCCTCCGAGCGCAAAGGCCTGCTGGGAGTCTCGGACCCGCCGCCCGGCCGGGTAACCGCCCCCCCCCGAATCGCCCTGGAGCGGCTCGAAGACCAGATGCCCTACCCGCTGCACCCTCTGTACCTGAGACTCGAGGACCAGCAGCCGGGAAACGCCGGCTCACTGCCCGAGCCGGTCCCAGTCCCCCCGCCCGACGAGGGTCCCCACTTCGAATACCTGCTGCAGTGGCTGCTGTTCGCAGCAACCGCCTTCGTGATCTACCTCGGGTTGATCCGGCGAGAGCTGTCCCGCCGTAGGGCCGGTGCCGAGGAGCCGGACGAGCCCGAGCCGGTAGCAGCCTGAGTGGACCTTCACGTCTGCTTCGTCTGCTCGGGCAACATCTGCCGCTCGCCGATGGCCGAGATGGTGTTTCGCGAACACCTGCGGCGTGAGGGTCTACAGGACCGGGTGAAGGTCACCAGCGCCGGAACCGGCGGCTGGCACGTCGGAGAGGGAGCCGACTACCGGGCGGCCGCGGTGCTTGCCGAGCACGGTTACCCGTACAAGCACTCGGCCGCCCAGGTGAACACCGACCATCTTCGAGCCGACCTGCTGGTAGCCCTCGACGGCGGCCACGAGCGGGCGCTCCAGCGGCTGGTCGCCCGTGCCGGTGGTGACCCCTCGCGCATCCGGATGCTGCGCTCTTTCGACCCCGAGGTCACCGGCGACCCCGACGTCCCGGACCCCTACTACGGCGGCAACAGCGGCTTCACCCGGGTCCTGCGCATGATCGAGGACAGCATGCCGGGCCTGATCTCATGGGTTAAGCAAAAGCTCGACAAGTAGGCTCGGGCGAGCGGTGCCGGCCGGCGGCCCGCCCGGCGGCGGGATCAGCCGCCGACGGAGACCGTCTTCTTCCGCTCCTCCATCCGGGTGCCCAGCTCCTCGAGCTCGGCCTTGCTGAAGACCTGGCGGGCGGTCTTGAACATCTCGCCCTCCTCCTCCTCGATGTGGTGCTCGATGTTCTCCTTCATCACCGAGAACTTGGCCGCCCAGGATTCGTCGTCGTAGGGAGTGGAGGAGATCTCGCCCATGATGTTGTCGACGACGTGGTGCTCCTCGTACCCCTCGAGCACGATCTCCTTGGCTTTCGGGTGCTCTTTCAGCGCCGGGTAGAAGATCTCCTCCTCGATGGCCTC
>DATABX010000149.1:0-2265 GCA_036259335.1 Actinomycetota bacterium | reverse complement strand
GCATGGCGGTGGGGGAGCCGGCGCAGCGGGCGCCGACGACGATGGCGTCGTACCGGCGGGAGCGGTCGGAGGATGGCGTACTCATCGGCTTACTCCTTCATCGGAAACCTGACAAATGAGTAAGCGCAGACCCAGGATCGTTACGCCGGAATTGTCCCACCCCGGCCTAAGCCGCCTTCGCCGGCACCGTGACCGGCTCGTCCCAGTCGATCCGGTAGCCGTACATCCACTCCCTTCCCTTGCCGGTCGACATCCTGCGGAACACCAGCGGCAGCATCAGGTCGCGGATCACCCGGGCGACCGGGCCGGCCGCCTTGTCGCTGGCCGACCGGGCGCCGGCGGCCACTACCGCCTCCACCCGCTCCCTTCTCAGGTCGGTAAATGCCGGGAGGGCCTCGGGCAGAGGCAGGTCCCGCAGGCACTTGGCGAGTAGGACGCCGTCCTCGATTGCCATCGAAGCTCCCTGCCCGGCCGACGGGGAGGCGGCGTGGGCGGCGTCGCCGATGATGATCATCCGGTCGTTGTGCCAGAGGGGCACCTTGGGTACGTCGTAGGTGCTCCACGCGGCCAGGCGGTTGGTGGTGGCCTCGATAATCGGTATCGCCGGACCGGCGTCGTCGGCGAACAGCTCGACCAGCGTCTGCATCCACCGCTCGCTCTCGATCGCCGACAGCTCCCCGGACTCCGGTTCGTCCCGCCGGGGTGGGTTGGCGAACCACCAGACCTCGCCGTTGGGGGCGTTAACGTAGCCGAAGAAGCAGCGCTTGCCGAACATCATGTGGAAGTCGCCGGGGTCGCCGGGCACCCTCACGCCGGTCGAGTAGCCGCCGGTGTTGAGGACCGGGACGTATCGGGCGGCGGGGGCGTTGGGGTCGATGAGGCGGCGGGTGACCGAGCGCAGCCCGTCGCACCCGATGAGGATGTCGCCGGTGGCCGAGGTGCCGTCGGCGAACAGGGCGGTTACCGAGTGGCGGTCGGTGCGGGCGTCGACCAGCCGCTTGCCGTACTCCACCGGAGTCCCTCGCTCCACGGCCTGGGACTGCAGAGCCTGGTAGAGGTCACCCCGGCGGATGGTCTGGCTGACGTTGCCGTCGGCGACTGCGCCGCCGTTGGAGATCTCACCGAGGCGCTTGCCGGTGCCGCTGGTGAAGATCAGCCTGGGGGTGTCGAAGCCCTTGGCCCGGACCGGCTGGTCGGCGTCGATGGCCGCCAGGGCGTGCATGCCGTTGCCGGCGAAGGTCAGGAAGGCGCCGGTGTTCCCGGCGCCGCGCGGATAGGCCTCGTAGATGGTCGAGTCGATGCCAGCCTTCTGCAGCGCCATTGCGGTCACCGCCCCGGCGATGCCGCCTCCAATGATCAGTGCCTTCATAGATCGCCTCCTCTTCTGCCGATTAAATTATTTCGTTCGGCCGAACTAAATAATGTGCTACTTTGGAAGGCATGTCAAACGAGTCGGAGAAGCGGCGCCGGGAGTTGAAGGAGCAGATCGGCTACGCCGGCCGGATCCTGAGCACGGCGGCGGTCATGTACCACAGCGCGGTGGCAGCGAAGGTCGGGCTGGGGGCCACGGACGAGAAGGCGCTGGACCTGCTCGAGCGCCTCGGCCCGTTGAGCGCGGGGGAGCTGAGCGCCCACTCGGGGTTGGCGCCGGCATCGGTGACCGGGCTGATCGGACGGCTGGAAGCGAAGGGATTTGCCCGAAGAATCCCCAACCCGGCCGACGGCCGAAGCGTGCTGGTCGAGTTGAATCGGCAAAATACCGAGGCTATGGCGGGCCTGTTCGAAGACCTCTCGGCGTCGCTGAACGAGTTGCTGGACGGCTATTCGATAGAACAACTCGAGACGATCCTGCACTTCTGCACCGAGGCGGCCCGGCGTCAACAGGAAGCGACGGGGCGGCTGGTGGAACCCTCGAAATAGCTTACGGGCCGGCTGGTGCGGGTCGTAGGTTGCGGCGGTCAGCCGGTCGCCAAATCGCCGATCCGCCCCGCCGGGGAAAGCCAATTCTTACCTTCCCGAGTCGGCAGGTGTCCGCTAAACTTCTTCGGTAGCCCGTCCAGCTGTTCATCGAGGTCGCGGATTTGTCGCATCGCGGTTGTCGAACCCTCAGGTCCACCCAGCAGCGGCTTTTGGTGGCAGGGCTCGCTGTCGGGCTCCTCCTCAGCCTGGCGGCGCCCGTTCACTCCCAGGCCATCCAGGCTTTCGACTACACCAAGGTGGCCAACCTTTCCGAGCCTGTTTACGCCGGTCAGGTGATCAAGGAGA
>DATABX010000148.1:0-1642 GCA_036259335.1 Actinomycetota bacterium | reverse complement strand
TGCGCGCCGGCCTCTTTTCCGAAGTGCTCATACCAGGATCCTTCCGAGCGCGGCGCCGAGCGAGGCCGGGAACGCCAGGACGACCGACTTGGCGATCGAGGCCCCGTCGATGGACTCTATCTCCCCGAACACCCACAGCAGCCCGCCCGTGACGAGCAGCGCCACCAGGTAGGCGAACAGGGTTTCCAGCACCGGCGTGTTGATCGGGTTGTCGGCCCGCCGCCGCACGTGCCTGCCGCCGAACTCGGCGTAGAACACCATCAGATAGCTGAGCAGCAACGACACCGCCACCAGGGCTATGAGCCGGTACTTCCCGAGCTCGGCCGCCAGCAGCAGCGGCTCCTCGGTGGGGGCGATGTTGAGTACCAGCACGGTGGCCCCGGCGGCGGCGGCCAGCAGGTCGCCGAAGCCGCTGCTCATCCTGTCGGATCCCTCGCCGCCCTCCTTAGGCGCGAGTGCGTTGCCGAGAGCGAAGCCGAGGCTCATCGGTACCGCCGACAGGGCGACGATGCCGAGCGCGGTCCCCAAACCCATCTCGAAGTCGATCCGGCTGAGAAGCACCAGCAGTGCCGCCGACAAAACGAACGACCATCCGAACCCGACGATTGCATCCTCGAGCGGCCGCCGGATGCGCCCGGAGTTGAACCCGACGACCGTCGACAGAGCCAGGTTCAGCAGAAACGACCCGGCCAGCATCGCGAGGATCGCCGAGGGCGGCAGGTTGCCGCCGTGGAACCACACCTCCTGCGTGTAGACCAGCGGCACCCCGAGCACGAAGGCGCCGGCGACACCCCGCATGGCGTCCTCGGGAAGCGTGGCCTCGGGGGCCGGCGACGGCATTTCGGCTCCTTGATGCGGGTGACGGGTGGCTGGAACGCTAGCCGGTCGGCGTTCGGTTCACAAGCACATCTCCTGCGCCGTGCCACACTTCTTCCATGGCCGCAATACAGCTTTTGCACGCCGGGGAAGCGTTGATCGTGCTGGTTCCGGTTGCGTTCCTGTTCTTGCTGGAGTTCCGCAACCGCCGGCGGGAGAAGGCCCGGGCGGAGGCTCAGACCCCGCCGGAGTGAGTTGCCGCGGGGCGGGGTACAAGCAGCACCGCCACAAAAATCTACCGGAAGGGCTTGAATTGACTCTGAGGACCTCCATCAAACGCAAGACCAAGCTGCTTCGCAGGCTGGACCACCTGGCCAACCGCTGGCTGGCCGGCATGAAAAGCCCGCTCCTGGACCGGACCATAGTCCCTCTGGGGCACGCCGCCGACCGGTCCCGGCTCTGGATGGTCATTTCCCTGCTGCTGGCGGCGTTCGGCGGCCGGCGCAGCCGGCGTGGGGCGCTGCGCGGCATGATGTCGATCGGGGCAACCTCGGCGATCGTAAACATGGGCCTGAAGCGGATCGCGAGGCGCAAGCGCCCTTCGGGCAAGCTCATCCGGACCCGCTTCGGAAGGCTCCCCACCTCCTCGTCGTTCCCTTCCGGCCACGCTGCGTCCGCTGCGGCATATGCGGCCGGCGTTGCCCAGGAGATTCCCATGGCAGGCATCCCGATGGGTGCGCTGGCGACGGGTGTGGCGGCCTCCCGGGTCTACGCCGGTGTGCACTATCCGGCCGACGTGATCGTGGGGGCCGCTCTGGGAACCGGC
>DATABX010000147.1:0-1565 GCA_036259335.1 Actinomycetota bacterium | reverse complement strand
AACCGCGCCCACACCGCCCGGGGGTGGCTGGGGGTAAACGCCATCCACCGCATTGCGCCGTTGATCGACGCAGTCGCCGCGTACGACGGCCGGAGGGTCCAGATCGACGGGTGCGACTTTCGCGAGGGCCTGCAGGTGGTCCGGATCAACGCCGGGGTGGCGGACAACGTGGTGCCGGACTCGGCGACCATGCGCCTGAACCACCGGTTCGCTCCCGACCGCTCGGTGGAGCAGGCGTCCGCCCACATCCGGGAGCTGATGGCCGGGGCCGAGGAGGTGAGGGTGGTGGAAACCGCGCTCGCCGCGGCTCCCGGACTCGACCACCCGCTGCTGCAGGGTCTGCTGGCCGAGGTCGGCGGCACCTACACCGGCAAGCTCGGTTGGACCGACGTCGCCCGCTTTGCCGCCCGCGGCTTTCCGGCAGTCAACTACGGACCCGGCGACCCGATAGTCGCGCACACCCGCGACGAGCACGTGACCCGCGGCGATCTGGAGTCGGTGTACCGGGTGTTGCACAACCTGCTGATGCGCACGCCCGGGGTCTGAAGCGGAACCAGCGCAACACCATTTGGCCCGCGGCCCCCGAAGGCTGGCGACCGGCGGCGGCCCGACCCCACGAGGTCGCGACGTTTTGCCAAACGGGGGCCAGGGTAACGACTCGCCACCTGAGCGGGCTGCGGGAGAAGCGCGCAGCTTATCTTTTAGCCTCAAGCGGGAGTGTTCCAGATCAGCCAGTGCGTCGAATCGGTGGACGACCACCGAACAAGTGCGCAGCAAACCGAGGCTCCCCAGGCGGCAACGGGGGCGACCGGCTCCCGCGACCTCTCCCGGGCCTCGGCCCCTGTGAAGCATCTGGCCGGGGTAGCCACGTTCCGGGGAGCCGCCCCGGCGGCCGTGATTCTTGCGTTCCTGCTCCTAGCGGTCTCGCTGGTCTTCAGCAACCCTCCCGGTGCCTCACCCGACGAACTCGCCCACTACCTGAAAGCGGTCGCGGCCGGGCGGGGAGACCTGGTGCTGGCCCCGGCGCCGCCGGCCGACCCCGCCGCCGAAACCCGGGTTCAGTGGATGAAGGAGCAGTCCGGTGTCGTGGAGATTCCGGCGCGCCTGACGCCGATGCCCTTCGAGTGCTGGGCCCATCCGGACTTCCTCGGGCGGTGCAGCGCCGCGATCCCACCCGGCGAGACGATCGAACTCGAGACCTACGTCGGCTCGTACCCGCCTTTCGCCTACCTGCTTCCCGGATTGCTCATGCGCGCGGCCGGCGACTCGGTCACCGCATTGATCACCGGCCGGATCGGCATCCTTGCGATCTGCCTCGCCCTTCTCGGGGCCGCGGCCTTTGCACTGTACGAGCGGGGCCGACCCAGGTACCTCCTCGGGTTGATCTGCGCGGTGTCCCCGGCCGTCCTGATCACCGCGGCATCGGTTTCCAACAGCGGAGTCGAGGTCGCCTCAGCCATCTGCTTTTTTGCCTGCCTCCTCCGGTTGGCCCGTTCGGGCAGCCCGGGCTGGGTCTGGGTGGCCGGCGGGATCAGCGGGGCGGCCCTGGCGCTTGCCCGGGATCT
>DATABX010000146.1:0-2047 GCA_036259335.1 Actinomycetota bacterium | reverse complement strand
TCGGAAGGATCGGGGCGGAGATGGAGGCTGCGGGGGCGATCGATCCGGTCACCGGCGAGGCCAGCCAGACGGCGGTGGAGACCGTGATGAACGACATGTTCGGCTTCATCACCGGGATGACGATGGCCTACTACGTGCTGTTCGCCGTTTACCTGATCCTCATGCACGGAACCGTGGGTTCCACCCTCGGGAAGATGGCCACCGGCATAAAGGTCGTCAAGACGGACGGGAGCAAGTGCGATATGCCGACTGCGGCCAAGCGGGCGCTGGTCTTTCCGATCGCCGCGCTGGTTCCGCTCGTCGGAGGCCTCATCGCGCTGCTCAACGGCCTGTGGCCGCTTTGGGACTCGCAGAAGCAGTCACTCGGCGACAAGGTGGGCGGGAGCTTCGTGGTCCGGAAGTAGCCGGCCCGCGGCCGTGGGGCGGGACGTACCGCCCTAGAATTGGTCGCCATGCGCATCGGCATCCACGTCCGCGGCTTCGATGCCGGCAAGCCGGTGGCGGCGGCCCGGGCGGCCGAGCGCGGCGCCGAGGCGGTCCAGGTCTTCGCCTCCAATCCCCGCCAGTGGCGGGTGCCCGCGGTCGACCCGAGCGCCGACGAGCTGTTCCGGGCGCAGATGACCGAAGCCGAGCTGGGACCGCTTTTTCTGCATGCGCCGTACCTGGTTAACCTGGCGTCGCCGACGGAGGCCACTCGCTCGGCCTCCTGCCGCACGGTGGAGTGGACGATGCGCCGGGCGGCGGCCCTCCAGTCCGAGGGGGTGGTGGTCCACGCCGGGCACTGCGTGGGCCGCGACCGGGCCGAGGCGCTGGAGGGTTCTGCCCGTCTGCTCCGCGCATTGCTGGACGGCGCTCCCGCCGGGCCGAGGCTGCTTCTGGAGTTGACCTCCGGAGCCAAGGGCGCGGTGGCAAGCCATCTGGAGCAGGCGGCAGAGTTGATCGACGCCTGCGGCGGCCATGAGATGCTCGGCATCTGCCTGGACACCTGCCACCTCCACGCCGCCGGCTACGACCTGACCAGCTCGGAGGGCATCGACTGCCTGATGGCTAAGGTGCAGGACCGGGTCGGGGTCGACCGGGTGAAGCTGGTGCACACCAACGACTCCCGGGACGCCCGGGGATCGCGCCGTGACCGGCACTGGCATCTCGGCCGGGGTGAGATCGGCTGCAAGGGCTTTCAAGCGCTCGTGGCCCACCCGGCCCTGGCCGGCATCCCACTAATCTGCGAGACCCCTGGCGAGCTCGAGGAGGACCGGGCCAACGTGGCGCTGCTCAAGGGTTTGAGGGATCACCGGCAGACCAGCTTCGTGAGACCGGCGCCCCAAAGCTGTTGAGCCGGTCCCCCCGGGCCACTAGAATTGGGTCGCAACAGGCACGGTGACGGCTGGTCCCCCGTGCCCCACTCGAAAGACCGGCCCCTGGCACCCGTTCAAGGAGCTGACCAACCATGGCCGTCGTCAAGACCATCGACCTCGTCGGAGTCTCCTCCGTCAGCTGGCGGGACGCCGCCCAGGAGGCGCTGAAAGAGGCGGCCAGGTCGCTGCGGGGAATTGAGGAGATGGACATTCTGGACACCTCCTGTACCGTTGAGGACAACGAGATCACCGAGTACCGGACCCACGTTCGCATCAAGTTCCGGATCGAACGTTCGCAGTAGGCGGCCTCATGAGGCTGCTCCGACCAAAGGATTGAAGACATGCCGGGCATCGCGCTCGTAGGCACCCAGTGGGGTGACGAAGGCAAGGGCAAGGTAACCCACCTGATGGCCGACGAAATGGACATGGTCGTCCGGTACTCGGGCGGCAACAACGCCGGGCACACGGTCATCGTCGGCGACGAGACCTTCAAGCTGCACCTGCTGCCGGCCGGAGTCCTGTACTCGCACATCGTTCCGGTGATCGGTCCGGGTGTCGTGGTCGACCCCAAGGTGCTGCTCGACGAGATGGACCGGCTGGCGGCCCGGGGGGTGTCGATCGACAAGCTGGTCATCTCCGGAAACGCCCACGTGATCATGCCCTACCACCGGGAGCTGGACGCCCTGATCGAA
>DATABX010000145.1:0-3854 GCA_036259335.1 Actinomycetota bacterium | reverse complement strand
CCGCGGGACGACGCCCGTCTCGGTCAGCGCCAGGACGTGGGCGATGTCGGCCAGGTTGTAGCCCACGTGAAGGAATGGTGCATCGGCCACCTCGATGGCGAACCCGGCCTCGATCAGCTCCGGGGCCGGTCCTTCGGTTGGATATCCAAGTGCCACCTCACGCAATGTCGGGCTCCTTCCCGTGGTAGATGTCGTCGGAGGGCCACACCGCCGGGTCGGTGGCCCGCTCGCCGCGGATCCGCGCCACTACCTGGTCGACCATCTCCGGGGCTTCGCCGGCGTCCGGGGGGCCGAACAGGGAGTCCAGAGCTGAAGGGTCGAGGTGCGCGCTCACCGTCTCGGAGGCCTGGAGCGACTCCCGCACCGAGCGGCCCTGCTGCCTCCCCTCGGAGAGGACCCTCTGAAGCTCGGACTGGGCGGCGTGCTTGCCCACGAACGGCGCCAGCAGGGACAGTGCCCGTTCGGACACCTCCCAGCCGCTCAGGTTTGCGAGCATCGCGGCCTCGTCGACCTCGACCCCCTCCAGGATCCGCCGGGCAAATTGCAGGGCGGTGCCGGTCAGCAGGCAGACCTCCGGGAAGGCGACCCACTCCGCCTTCCAGGCCCGTCCGTCGCGTTCGTGCTCGGTCACGGTGCCCTCGAGGATCACCCCGGCCGAGGACCGGACCAGCCGGGCGAGGGTCACCAGGTGCTCGGAGAGCTCGGGGTTGCGCTTGTGGGGCATCGTGATGCTCCCCACCCCGGCATCGCCGGCCGGTTCCCGCAGCTCACCGATCTCGGGCCGCTGAAGCTGGTACACCTCGTTGCCGATCCGGCCGAGCGTCGACACCGCGAGCGCCAGCAAGTTGGTGAACTCGGCCAGCCGGTCGCGGGAGGAGGTCCAGGAGATTCCCGGATCGGCCAGGCCGAGCAGCTCGCAGAAGCGGCGGCGCAGCCAGATGCCGCGGCCCCGGAAGAACGCCAGCGAGCCGACCCCTCCGCCCAGCTGACCCACCAGGCACCGGCCGGGGAGATCGCCGAGCCGCTGCAGGTGCCGCCGGACCTCGTCGGCCCAGCCGGCCGCCTTGTAACCGAAGGTGATGGGGGAGCCGGTCTGGCCGTGGGTCCGGCCGGCCATCACCGTGTTGCGGTGCCGCTCCGCCAGGTCGCACAGAATGGCCTCGATCAGCCGCAGGTCGCGCCACACAATGCCGCCCACTCGCTTCATGGTCAGGGAGGTCCAGGTGTCCGTGAGGTCCTGGACGGTGGCCCCGTAGTAGACCCACTCCCGGTCGCCGGCCGGAAGAATCGCCTGCAGCCCCCGGATCAGCCCGAGGGTGGAGTGGCCGGTGAGCTGGGTTTCCCGCCGGACCAGCTCCATATCGAGCAGCTCGACCCGGGCGCAGCCGGCTATCGCCGGGCCGGCGGCCTCCGGGATCATGTTCATCTCGGCCTGGGCCTTCGCCAGGGCGGCGAGTATGTCGAGCCAGCTTTGGATGCGGGCAGGCTCGTCGAAAATCGCGCGGAGCTCGTCGGTGCCCCACAGGTGGCCGTAGAGGGCCGAGTCGGTTACTCGGGCGCCCACGCCGGCTCGACCGAGGTGACCAGCGCCGCGAGGCCGTCGTACACCTCGGCCAGGGAGGCGCCCCAGGGCACGGTGACCGTGGAGCCGGTGACTTCGAAACCGGTCTCCAGCAGGCAGCACTTGGTGAAGGTGGGCTGCGGGTTGTCCGGGTCCTCGGTGGCTGCCGCCAGCTTACGGGGGCAGAAGTCGATGTTGGGCGGCTCGGAGCCGTAGAACCAGGCGTGGATCTGGCGGGAGCGGGCGCACCCGACGAGGGTCCAGTCCTGCTCCGTCGGGCGCTGGTCCAGGTAGGAGACCTCGGAGCCCTCGGGCGCCGCTCCCGAGCCGCGGCAGGGGTAAAGGTAGTGCTCGGCCGGCTTCTGCTCCGCCAGGGCGACGATGTCGGTGATGTCGGGCACCAGTTCGACCGGCGGCAGGGTTTCGGCGGTAAGCAGCACCCGGCGGGCCTGGTCGAGCAGCTTGGGAGGCGACGGCGGCGAGACATCGACCACCCGGACCGGCACCGGCGCCGGGTCCAGCAGAAAGTTGATGTGCTCGTAGAGGCCGTGGACGACGACGCACCGCTTGCCCGGCGCCAGCTCGCGGGCGGCCCGGGCCAGGTCGGTGGGCACCCCGGTGTCGACGTCGGGAGCGTGGACGAACGCGCACTCATCAGGGGCCGCCAGCACCTCGACCTTGGTGATCGGCAGGAACAGCTCGGGCCCCGGGCTCTTGTCGACCCTGAGTAACGCGGTCTGGTCGCCCCGGCGGGCGACGATAAACACGGTGGTCCGGTAGGCCTCCCGGCCGGTGAAGTGCTCGATCAGACGTGCCGGCTCCAGCGGGAAGTCGAGCTCGCTGATCCCGACGCCGCGGTACCGGCCGGGCGTGAAGTTGCTCATCGGCCGAAAGCTCCGATGGTGTCGGCCCGAAGACCCAGGCGCAGGGTCTCCATGCCCAGCACCTCGGCGGGGACCACGTTACCCAGGTTGACGTCCGGGCCGAACCGCCGGACGAACCATGCCTGCTGCGAGCGGCGGGGCGCCTCGAAGATGATCGCTTCGACGCCAACCTTGGAGACCATCGCCTCGACAACCTCCTCCCGGACGGCGCCTTCGGGCGTGTAAAGCCCGACCGAGCCACTCTCCCGGCCCTCGCCGAGCACCCAGGTCGCCCCGGCATCGATGTCTCCCGCCGCCTGCTCCGCCCACGCGGTGGGCGAGACGGCAACCGTCGGATCCTTGGAGCCCACCTCGGCCAGCACCAAAAAGTCCCGGGCCGCCCGGGAGATGAGCCGGCGCTTCTCCGACACCGGGATGTCGAGTGCCCCGTTGGACACCTCTACGCAGGGCAGGCCCATGTCGCCGGCCCAAGCCAGATACTCGGCCTCCTTGCCCTGGGACCACGCCACCTCGAGCAGGGTGCCGCCGAGGCAGGGGCGGATGCCGTGGCCGGAGAGCGCCGCCACCTTTTTTTCGACCATCGGGTCGATGTAGCCGGTGCCCCAGCCCAGCTTCCAGAGGTCGATGAAGTCGCCGGCGGAGTCGATGAACCCCTCGAGGTCGTTGAGGTGCATGCCCTTGTCGAGCACGTGGGTCAAGCCCGCAGGCCGAGGCTTGGTTCTCCGGGGAGGCAGTGAAAGAAAGTCGGGCACATTCATCTCCTATATTGAATGGCCGTACACCAATAGTGTATCCGAATACCAGCGGCTGCCGAGGGCTGCTACCGCAGTGATACCCCGCGGAGCGGAATTACCGCGAAGCTGCCGCCGTCTACCTCGACGATCGTGACCGGTGCGCCGTAGTGCTTCACCACCAGGTCCTCGGTTAGGACCTCCCGGGGATGTCCGGCCGCGCAGACCGAGCCCGAATCGATGAGCACCAGCCGGTCGGAGAACTGCCCGGCAAGCGTCAGGTCGTGGATCGCGGCCAGGACGGTCAGGCCTCGTTCCGCCCGTAGCGAGTCGACCAGCTCCAGCACCTGCTGCTGGAACCCGAGATCCAGACCGGTGGTCGGCTCGTCGAGCAGCAGAACCCGGGCCTCCTGTGCCAGCGACCGGGCGAGCACCGCCCGCTGCAGCTCGCCCCCGGACAGCGAGCCGAGCCTTCGCCGGGCGAGGTCTTGCAGGTCGACCCGCTCGAGCAGGGCGGCGACGACGGCCAGGTCGTTGCGGCTTTCGGTCCCAAGGTACGAGATGTAGGGAGTCCGGCCGAGCAGGACGTAGTCCCGGACCGGCATGTCGGCGGGAACCACCGGGTTCTGCGGGACGTAGGAAGCGGTCTTCGCCCTCTCCCGGTGGCTTGTCGATTCG
>DATABX010000144.1:0-1902 GCA_036259335.1 Actinomycetota bacterium | reverse complement strand
CGGCAGAGTCCTCCAACCAGCCGGCTGAAGGCGCGGCGCAGACCGCGGGCGATGACGCCGGGGGCGAAACCAAGCCCGCCCGGCCGCGCCGGCGCCGAAGCCGCTCTTCAGGCGCGGCGGCTGCCGAAGCGGAAGCGGCGCCCGGCAGCGAATCCCAGGCGTCCGAGGCTCCGGCGGCGCCGGCTGTATCGGCCGCAGACGCGGTTTCGGATCAAGCTGAGAGCCCTGCGAGCGAGGGCGACGAGCAGTCCGGCAACGCTCCTACCACCGCACGTACCCGTAACCGCAGGCGCCGCTCCAGAAGCCGTGGTGGAGGGTCCGGATCCGACCAGGCCTCCCGGCCCAACGGCGCCGAACCTGCTTCCGACGCGGGGGCGTCCGCCGACTCCAATGGCTCAGCAGCCGCCGCTGCGACGGTCCCCGCCACCGCTCCGCAGTCCGAGCGCCAGACCGAGCGCCAGGGCGGCGACCGGCAGGGTGACCGCCAGAGCTCGGGAGATCGTTCGCGAGGGGGCCGCAAGCGCCGCTCCAGCCGCCGGCCCCGGCTCGAGCAGATCGTTCCCCTGGGCCCCCGCAAGATGCTGGTCAGCACCGGAAAGGACCGCAGCCAGATCGCAGTGCTGGAGGGCCGGGAATTGATCGAGCACTACGTGGCCAAGGACGAGGACCAGTCGATCGTCGGCAACATCTACATCGGCCGGGTGGAGAACGTGCTTCCGGGCATGGAGGCGGCGTTCCTCGACATCGGCGAAGCCCGCAACGCGGTGCTCTACGTCGGCGAGGTGAGCTACGAGGAGGACCTGGAGGGGCCGCCACCCCGGATCGAGTCGTTGCTCAAGTCCGGCCAGGCGGTCGTGGCCCAGGTGACCAAGGACCCGATGGGGTCCAAGGGGGCCCGCCTGACCACCGAGGTGTCGCTGGCCGGCCGCTACCTGGTGCTGGTTCCGAACGCCGACTCGTTGGGCATCAGCCGCCGGCTGGCCGACAACGAGCGCCGGCGCCTGCGCGACATCGCCTCCCGCATCCGGCCCGACGGCCACGGGATGATCGTCCGCACGGCGGCCAACGGCGCCTCCGAGGAGGATCTGGAGCGCGACGTCGCCCGCCTGACCCGCATCTGGAACGAGGTCTCCGAGCGCATCGACGGATCCAAGCCGCCGAAGCTGATCTACTCCGAGCCGCCCCTCGCAATCCGGGTCGTCCGGGACCTGTTCACCGCCGACGTCGAGCAGGTGATCGTCGTCAGCGAGGAGTCGTACCACCAGGTCAAGGACTACCTGGAAGAGGTGGCCCCCGACTTCGGGGACCGGGTGGAGCTGTACGCCGACCCGATGCCGCTGTTCGAGCGCTACCACGTGATGGAGCAGGTCCGGAAAGCCGTCGACCGCAAGGTATGGCTGTCCTCCGGGGGCCACATCGTGATCGATCGCACCGAGGCGATGACCGTGATCGACGTCAACACCGGCCGGTTCGTCGGCCGCTCGACGCTCGAGGACACCGTCCTGCACGCCAACCTGGAGGCGGCCGAGGAGATCGCCAAGCAGCTGAGGCTGAGGGACATCGGCGGCATCATCGTCATCGACTTCATCGACATGGGCTACGAGCGCAACCGCGATGAGCTGCTCCGCACCTTTGAGCGGGCCCTTCTCAGGGACAAGACCCGGACCCAGGTCTACGGGGTCTCCGAGCTGGGGCTCGTCCAGATGACCCGCAAGAGGGTGTCCGAGGGCCTGCTGGAGGCATACTCGACCAAATGCGAGGTCTGCGACGGCCGGGGCGTGGTCCTGAACGACATGTCGTAAGGGTTGGTATGCTGTATCGATCCATCCGGCTTTGATCGAGCCCTTTTCGGTTTGGCTCGCGCCCGGGATACAAGGAAAAAGAGGTCTTAGTCATGTACGC
>DATABX010000143.1:0-6340 GCA_036259335.1 Actinomycetota bacterium | reverse complement strand
GAGGCGCTGGACCGGGAAGGGTTCGAGATACCGTTTCCGCAGCGCACCATCTGGCTGCGGACCGAGCCGGCCACCATGGCGGCACCGATCCCCTTCCAGCAGGTCGCCGGCCGGGGTTCCGCATCCCGTCGCCCCCCGGCGCAGGCGGAGTCCGGTCCCGAGCCGGCCTCAAAAGCCGCGGATCACGGTCCGAAGGCTTCCTGATCCGGCGTCGGCTCCCCCGGCTGGCTGAACGCCGGCCGGAGGGGATGTCACCTTCACCGCCTACCATGGTCCGATGAGCGAATCGGCGGTCACCGCGCGGGCCCGGGAGTTGCTCGGCCACCTGGCGGGGCCGCAGGCAGAGTTCCGGGAGGGCCAGCTCGAGGCCATCCGGGCGTTGGCCGAGGACCGCGGACGGGTGCTGGTCGTCCAGCGCACCGGCTGGGGCAAAAGTGCGGTCTACCTGATCACCACCAAGATCCTCCGGGAAGCCGGCGCCGGGCCGACCATC
The DNA here is from genome assembly GCA_036259335.1 of Actinomycetota bacterium. GTDB lineage: Bacteria > Actinomycetota > CADDZG01 > JAHWKV01 > JAHWKV01 > JAJCYE01. The sequence continues at coordinate 5,847 of DATABX010000143.1, read as the reverse complement.
CTGGTATCGCCGCTGCTGGCCCTGATGCGCAACCAGATCGCGATGGCCTCCCGGCTCGGGGTCCGGGCCGAGACCATCAACAGCTCCAATATCGAGGAGTGGGAACGGGTGGAGGCGGCCATCCTGTCGGACTCCGTCGACCTGCTGCTCATCGCTCCCGAACGGTTCGCCAACCGGCAGTTCCAGGAGCGGGTGATGCCGGTGATCGGCTCTCGCATCGGGCTGGTGGTGATCGACGAGATCCACTGCATCAGCGACTGGGGGCACGACTTCCGCCCCGACTACCTCCGGCTGCGCCAAATCCTGGACCGCCTGCCGGCCGGCGTCCCTGTGGTGGGTACCACCGCCACCGCCAACAACCGGGTGGTGCAGGACGTCGCCGGGCAGCTCGGCAGCGCCCTGGTGCTGCACCGGGGCGGCCTGGCCCGCAGCGGCCTTCAGCTTCAGGTGTTCCGGATGCCGAATGCGGCGGAGCGGCTCGCCTGGCTGGTCGAGGCGCTGAAGGTCTTGCCGGGAACCGGGATCGTCTACTGCCTGACCATCCGGGACGTGGACCGGGTGGCCGGATGGCTGCAGCGCAACGGCGTCGCGGCGGCGGCCTACTCGGGCGACGGCGAGGTCCCCGAGCGCGTGCAGACCGAGCAGGACCTGCTGGAGAACAAGGTGAAGGTGGTGGTCGCCACGTCGGCCCTGGGCATGGGGTTCGACAAGCCGGACCTCGCGTTTGTCATCCACTACCAGTCGCCGGGCTCGCCGATCGCCTACTACCAGCAGGTCGGCCGGGCGGGTAGGGCGCTCGAGCGGTCGTGGGGCGTGCTGCTGGCGGGTGAGGAGGACCGCGAGATCCAGGACTGGTTCATCAAGACCGCCTTCCCGCCCAAGGCGATCGCCGAGGAGGTGGTCGGGATACTGGAGCGGGCCGGGGGGCCCGTAAGCCTCAGCCGCCTGGAGGCCGAGGTCAACCTCGGCCGCACCCGGATGACGCAGATGATGAAGGTGCTCGAGGTCGAGGGGGCGGTCGAACACGCCCGCGGCGGCTACCAGCGGACCGAGCAGCCGTGGGCCTACCCGGCAGAGCGGTTCGCCGGCGTGACGGCGGCGCGGCGGCGGGAGCAGCAGGTGATGGTGGAGTACCGGGACCACCCCGGGTGCCTGATGGAGTTCCTCGGCCGGCAGCTGGACGACCCCGACGCCGCGCGGTGCGGCATCTGCAGCAACTGCACCGGCACCCCCCTGACCGTGCAGCCCGATCCGGATCTGGTCCGGCGGGCCGCCGAGTACCTGAGGCACCAGCCGCTCGAGATCGAGCCGCGCAAGCAGTGGCCGGCCGGGACCGGCGGGCGCTCGGGAAAGATCGGGCCCGAGGTCCGCCTGGAGCCCGGGAGGACGCTGGGTGAGCTGGGAGACGGCGGCTGGGGCAACCTGGTGGCCAAGGGCCGGGACCGGGACGGCGCCTTCCACGATGCGCTGGTCGAGGCGTCGGTCCGGCTGATCGGGTTGTGGCAGCCCCACCCGGAACCCGCCTGGGTGGCCTACGTGCCGTCGCTGGACCGGCCCGAGCTGGTGGCCGGCTTCGCCGGCCGACTGGCCGCCGCACTCGGGCTGCCGCTGCACCCGGTGATCACCAAGGTGGCTCCCAACCGGCGGCAGTCGGAGATGCAAAACAGCGCCCAGCAGTACCTGAACGTCGCCGACGCCTTCCGGGTCGCCGGAAAACTACCCGATGGGCCGGTTCTACTGGTCGACGACTTCTTCGACAGCCGCTGGACCCTCACGGTGGTCGGCGTGCTCTTACGTGAAGCGGGCAGCGGCCCGGTGTTCCCGTTCGCCCTCGCCGCAGCCCCCGGTTCCTGATCGGTCACAGGCGCAGTTCCGACCGGGAGCTGATGCCGAGCTTGAGGTAGGTCGCGGTCAGGTGGTGCTCGACCGTCCGCTGGGTCAAAAACAGGCTCTCGGCAATCTGGCGGTTGGTCAGCCCGCGGGCCGCCAGCTCGGCCACCCGCCTCTCGGCAGCGGTCAGGGCTTCGGCCCCCGACTGCGCCCGGCGCCGGGGCCGGGCGCCCAGGACCACCAGCTCCGCCTGCGCCCGGCGAGCCGTCGCCTCGGCGCCGCACCGGTGCGCCTGGTCCAGGCCCGCGCGCAGCAGGTCGATGGCTTCGAGCCGCTTGCCGGCCCGCCGCACGGCGGCGCCGAGCTCGGCAAGGGCCTGGGCGGCGGCGAGCTTCGCCGGGGAATCCTTCGTGACCTCCACCGCCTCCCGCAGCAGCTCAATCCCCTCCTCACGGCCGGCCAGGCGGGAGGCGGCAATCAGGTTCAGGGCCAGCAGCCGGCCCGGCCCCCACGCCCTCGCACGGGCCAGCTCTTTCCGCGAAAGCGCCTGCGCCTCCTCCGGGCTCCCGCTGGAAGCGAGGCCGGCGGCAAGCCACTGCCGGTAGGGCGTCAGGAACAGGTTGGAGCGGCCCTTCGCATCCTCCCGGTCCCTCAGTTCGACCAGGTCGGCCATGCCCTCCTCGAGCCGGCCCTGCTCCAGCCGGAGCCGGCCGCGGGTGCTGAGAAGCACCCTTCCGGGCACGAAGTCGGGCACCGGGCCGTCCAGGTGCAGCTCCTGCAGCAGCTCGGCCGCTCGGTCCAGCTCGCCGGTTTCGAGAAAGGCCGAAATCAGCGGCTCGGCGCCGCCGGCGGTCATGAAGTTCACCCGAAAGCTGCGAAAGATGTCGAGGCCGGCAACCGCATCGCCCTCCGCCGCTTTCACGTCACCCCGGCACAGCTGCAGGTACGACCGGAAGGTAGACGCAAGGGCGAACGCCGTGGGCGAGCCCCGCTCGGCGGCGTCGGCGAACGCCGCTTCGAGATACCGCTCGACCGCCTCGAACCGGTCGGCGCACAGGAGCGGGTACAGCGGCACGTAGGCGACCAGCGACTCCGAGGTCTCGTCGGCGAGCAGCCGGCCGCCCCCCAGCGCCGCCTCGGCCAGGCGGGCCACCTCCTCCGCACTTCCTCCCCGGACCGCGGTGGCAACCGCCATCTGCGAGAGCAGCATCCTCTCGGCCGGCGTCGCGCCGGTGATGCCTGAGGCCAGCTCGTCGAGCCGGGAGTGGGCCGCCGGCGAGGCCGCCAGCCCCTGGCGCAGCGACACGAGCAGCTCGGCCTCCAGCCGGAGGGCCAGCTCGGAGTGTTCGGAGTCGAGCGACTCGATCAACGGCCGCACCGCCCCCTCCGCCTGACCGACGGTGCCGTTGGCCAGGTGCGCCCGGATCAGCTCCAGCCCGAGCTTGGCCCGGGCGACCTGTTCCGAAGCAAACTCCATCGCGGCGGTGATGTGGCCGACCGCCGCCTTGGGGTCGACGCGCATCTCGGCGACGCCGAGCTTGCAGAGCACCCGGCCCCGGCTGTCGCCCGCCGGCGGTTCCCGCAACGCCCTCTCGAGGTACCGCCGGGCACTCTCCGGGGCGCCTCGTGCCAGCGCCTCCCGGGCGGCGGTGCGCAGGGTGTCCACCACCGCCTCGTCGGCCGCGGGCTCGGTGTGCAGCAGGTGCGCCGCCACCCGCTCAACCGGCGCCCCATCACGGCGCAGCACCTCCGCCACGGCGGCGTGGGCCTGTGCCCGCACCGCCGGCGGCATGTCGGAGTAGAGCGCAGTCCGGACCAGCGGGTGCACGAACTCGAGAGGCCGCCCCGGCGACAGGATCTCGACGGCGGCCAGCGCGTCGGCGGTCCGCCCCGCGGCGGCATCGTCCAGGCCGGCCACCGCCGCCGCCTGGCGGAGCTCGGCCCGGCCGCCCCAGGCTGCCAGGGCCCGGGTCAACTCCAGGGCTTCCGGGCCGAGACGGCGGACCCGCCGGACCACCGCCCGGGACACCGAGGGCGACTCCAGGCCGGCGATCTGCTTGGCGCCGGCGTCGTCTGCCGGTATCGAGCGCTCGGCAACGGTGCGCAGAAGCTCGTTCAACAGCAGCGGGTTTCCGCGGGTGGCCGAGTGAAGCGAGTGGACGAACGACTCTGCGGGCCGGGTGACCAGGCGACAAGCCGCCAGCCGCCCGGCGGCCTGTTCGCTGAGGTTTCCGGGGCGGAGCACCACCGCCGGCTCGCCGGTCAGCTCGTCCAGCACCGGGGGGCCGGGCTCCCCGGTGCGAACCGACACCAGCACCGCAACCGGCAGGCTCTCTACCCGGTTCAGCAGGTAGGCGAACAGCTGCAGAGAGGCCGGGTCGGACCAGTGGGCGTCGTCCAGGGCCAGCAGCAAAGGGCGCCGGGCGGCCAGGTTGGCGGTCAGCCACCACAAAGAGTGGACGATCGTCATTGCGGCGCCCGGCGTGGGCGCGGGCGGATCAGGGTCAGCCGAGGAAGAGGTCAGCAGGCGCCCGGCACCGGCGGCAGCGCCCTGAAAGAGCTCCTCCCGGTCGTCGGCGGAAAGGCGGGACAGTGCCGGCTCGAACAGCTGCCGGACCACCCCGTAGGCAAACGCGGCCTCCAGCTCGGTGCCCCGGGCGGAGAGCACTTCGGCTCCACGCTGCCGGGCCATCGTCGCCCCGGCGGAGAGCAGCTCGCTCTTTCCGATCCCCGCCGGTCCGTCGACCACCAGGAAACCGCCCCTGCCGGTCGCCAGGCCGTCGAGGGCTCCGGCGATGATCTCCACCTCCGGCTCGCGCTCCAACAGATCGGTCCGGTCGTCCGGGCTCGGGCTGGGCTTCATAGCCGCACGAGTCTACGACCGCCGGCCCCGGCACACACCGTGTCGGTGGGCGGCTCAAAAGATGTCGGAACCCCTCCCGATGCCCGCCGGGCTTCCCGCATCAAGAATCGCCTCGTACCCGGACCGAAGGAGAAAGAAGATGGACCAGACCGAATCGAAGACCGTGGCGTTCGTGCTCTACCCGGGCCTTACCGCCCTCGACCTGGTGGGGCCGCTGCAGGTGTTCTCGCTTCTGTCGCAGTTTTCGCCGCTCACACCGGTGGTGGTTGGGGCGACGAAGGACCCCATGCCCTCGGATTGTGTCGTCCGGCTATCGGCCGGCTTCACCTACGACCAAGTGCCGCACCCCTACGCCCTCGTCGTTCCGGGCGGCGCCGCTCCGACCCTGAAGGCTCTGGGTGACGAGCGGCTGGTCGACTACATCCGCAGCGCCGCCGAAAGCGCCGAGATCGTCGCGTCGGTGTGCACCGGGTCACTGCTGCTCGGGGCCGCCGGGCTGCTCGAGGGCCGCAAGGCGACCACTCACTGGGGCTTTTACCAGATCCTCGAGAGGTTCGGGGCCACCTACGTTCCCGACCGCTGGGTGGAGGAGGGCAAGTTCATCATGTCGGCGGGGATCTCCGCCGGCATCGACATGGCCCTTCACCTCGTCGCCCGGCTGGCCGGCGAGGCCGCCGCCCGGCAGGTCCAGCTGGTGCTCGAGTACGACCCCGAACCGCCCTTCGGTGGGATCGACTGGACGCGGGTCGACCGCGACATGATGGTTCCGATGGTCAACGGCTGGCTGTCCGAGGAGCTGGAGGACCGGCCGCAGCTGCTGGCCAGGCTAGGCGGCTAGGCGGGTTCGAAGTAGATCTCGACCGACTCAGGCTTTGCGCCGGCAGCGGCGGCCAGTGCCTCGTTGCCGGTGAGGGCCTCCTCGAATTCTCCGATCCGGTCCGGGGAGCCCCACCAGTCGTTGCCCTGGGGGATGGTAGCCAGTGTGCCGGTGTTCGGGAAGCGGTAGACGACGTGGAGTTCGCGAAGAACCTCCTCTGCGCCACCCCCCGGCAGGACCACCTGGCGGGTGAAATCGATCTCGTAGGCCCGCCCGTCACCCCAGTCGTAGCTTCCCCAATCGAGCAGGAGCATGTCCTCGTCGTCGCCCGGGTCGC
>DATABX010000142.1:0-4523 GCA_036259335.1 Actinomycetota bacterium | reverse complement strand
CTCACCATCTACGCCCTGTTCGCCGCCCGCGGGTTCGGCCTGGCCACCCGCTGCCGGGACGACTTCTCCCGCCTTCTGGCGGCCGGCCTGACCTTCACGATCAGCTTCCAGACCGTTTTGATCGTCGGCGGCGTCACCAACCTCATCCCGCTGACCGGGGTGACCATGCCGTTCATGAGCTACGGAGGCTCCAGCCTGCTCTCCAACTTCATCGCAATCGCCTTGATGGTGCGGATCTCCGATGAGATCGGCCGGCAGGGCGGCGAGGCGCCGGCGACCGAGCTGAACATGGCTGCGGGAGGTGGACGGTGAACAAGCAGATTCGCGCGGTCGGGTTCACCATGCTGCTGCTGTTCGGCGTGGTCTTCGTCAACCTGACCTGGCTCCAGCTCGGCCGCGCCGAGGAGCTGGCCAACCACCCGTCGAACACCCGGCTGCTGCTCAAGGAGTACGCCCTGGAACGGGGCGCCATCCGGTCGGTGAACGGCGAGACGCTGGCCATCAGCGAACCGACGCCTACCGAGCAGCTGAAGTCGATCCGGCGCTACCCGACCGGAACGCTGTTCGGCCACGTCACCGGCTACTACTCGGTCCGGTACGGCCGGGAGCGCCTGGAGCGGTCCTACAACGAGGAGCTGACCGGGAAGGGCGGCGTGGTCACGATGCAGGACCTGGGCGACCGGCTGCTCGGCAAGGGCCAGAAGGGCGACACGCTGGTTCTGTCGATCGACACCAGGGTCCAGGAGGCCGCCGCCGACGCGCTCGGGGGCCGCAAGGGGGCGATCGTCGCGCTGGACCCGATCAGCGGGCAGGTCCTGGCTTTCGTTTCCCTCCCGTCGTTCGACCCCAACCGGCTCTCGCAGCACTCCTCCGAGGGCCAGCAGGAAGCCTGGATCGACCTCAACGAGGACGAGGAGAACCGGCCGCTGGTCAACCGGGCGTCCCGGGCCACCTACCCGCCGGGCTCCACCTTCAAGGTGATCACCGCAGCCGCCGCCCTGGAGAACGGGATCGGCGCCGACACCTCGTTCCCGGCGTCCAACGGGTACCAGCCGGCGCAGACCGACCGGGTGATCCGCAACTTCGGCGGAGGCACCTGCGGCGGCGACATGCGGGACGCCATGCGGGTCTCCTGCAACACCTACTTCGCCCGGCTGGCGGCGGAGATGCCCGCGGGCATCCTGGAGGAGACCGCGATGGCGTTCGGGTTCACCGAGACCCCGCCGCTGGACATCAGCTCGGTGGCCAGCCGCCTGCCCGACGGCGACGACCTGGAGTCCCCGGCGTTCCGGGCGCTGAGCGCCATCGGCCAGTACAGCGTCGCCGCGACCCCCTTGCAGATGGCCCTGGTCGCAGCCGGCATCTCCAACGACGGAAAGGTGCCGGTTCCTCAGCTGGTCAAGCAGATCGAGGACGCCCGCGGCGCGGTGGTGGAGCAGACCGAGCCGGAGACCTGGAAGGAGGCGGTCTCGCCTGAGACCGCGGACACGATCAAGGAGATGATGGTCGACGTCGCCTCCAACGGAACCGCCCGCGCCGCCAACCTCTCCGGGGTCGAGGTTGCGGCCAAGACCGGTACCGCACAGACCGGTGAGTCGGGCGACGACAGCATCGCCTGGACCATCGCCTTCGCCCCCGCCGACAACCCCCGGATCGCAGTCGCCGTTATGGTGGAGGGGTCAGGCCCGGGAAGCGACGAGACCGGGGGTAGGGTGGCCTCACCGATGGTTAGACAGGTTCTCCAGGCGCACCGCGACGTAGCGGGATGGTGACGAGGCCGGGCGCTCCGGTACCCGGCAAGCTCTACGGCGGACGCTACGAGGTCAAGGGCTCCATAGCCTCGGGCGGCATGGCCGAGGTGTTCATCGCCCGCGACAACATGCTCGACCGGCTGGTCGCGCTGAAGCTCATGCACCCCGAGTTCGCCCGCAACGAGGCGTTCATCGAGCGGTTCCGCCGGGAGGCCCAGGCCGCGGCCAGCCTGAACGACCCGCGGATCGTCGCGATCTACGACTGGGGCTCCGACGACGGCACCTACTTCATCGTGATGGAGTACGTCGAGGGCAACACCCTCGCCGAGATCATCCGGGCCTCCGGGCCGCTGCCGATATCCAAGGCGGTCAAGATCGCCTCCGACGTCCTGGGCGGCCTGCACCTGGCCCACAAGAAGGGCACGATCCACCGGGACGTGAAGCCGGCGAACATCGCGATCACCGTCGGCGGCCAGGTCAAGGTGATGGACTTCGGCATCGCCCGGGCGGCCCACGACGGCGCGATGACCGTCACCCAGACCGGGATGGTCATCGGGACGGCCAGCTACTTCTCGCCCGAGCAGGCGCAGGGCAAGCCGGTCGACGCCCGCTCCGACATCTACTCGGTGGGCGTGGTCCTCTACGAGATGTTGACCGGAACCGTCCCGTTCAAGGGCGAGTCTCCGGTGGCGGTCGCCTACAAGCACGTCGGCGAGGACCCCACTCCCCCGCGGGTGCTGGCCGAGGACATCCCGCCGGCGCTGGAGGCGGTGGTGATGAAGGCCCTGGCCAAGAATCCCGACAACCGGTACCAGACCGCCGAGGAGATGCGGCGGGACCTGGCCCGCGTGCTGCGGGGCGAGCAGGTTGAGGCCACCCCGGTTCTGAGCTCGCAGGAGCAGACGGCGATGATGGGAGCCGCCGGTTACGCCGGCGCCCGCGACCGGCGACCGTATTCCGAGCCCCGGGAGCGCACGAGTGTCCTGCCTCCCGCTCAGGCGCCGCCCCGGCGGCCGCAGGCGGCGCGCGGGATCGCCAAGGGACTGATCACGCTGGCCGTTCTGGTGGCGATCGGAGTGGGGGTGATGGCCTGGTTTATGTTCTCGGAGACCTCGGCCCCCGACGTCACCGTTCCCCGGGTCACCGGGAGAACCTTCGAGGAGGCACAGCAGATTCTCGAGGACGCCGGGCTGGGGTACCGGGTGGCCCGCCGGGAGGCGAGCTCGGACGTGCCCGCCCTCTCGGTCATCTCCCAGGACCCGGAGGACGGACGGCGGGTCGCCGAGGGCGCCCGGGTGGCGCTGGTCATCTCGCAAGGCCCGGAGGAGGCCGACGTGCCCAGCATCGTGGGACTGTCCCGCCAGGAGGCGGAGCAGCGGCTGTCGGACGCCGGCCTGGTGGTCGGCGAGGTCAGCACCGCCGCCAGCGACACGGTGCCCGAAGGCCGGATCATCAGCCAGTCGCCGGCATCCGGGCGGATCGAGAAGGGCGAGCCGGTCGGCTTCGTTCTGAGCACCGGCCGGGAGCTGGTGGCCCTGCCGCAGCTGGTCGGCACGCCGGTGGAGGAGGCAGAGTCGACCCTGACCAACCTGGGCCTGAGCGTCGTCAAGCAGCCGGCCTGCGACTCCACCAAGGCCGACGGCCAGGTGCTGGTCCAGGAGCCGGCGGCCGAGCAGGAGGTGGCCGAGAACGGCGAGGTCACCCTGACGGTCAACACCCAGACCGAGGTCCCCGACGTCGTGGGAATGGCCGAGAACGCCGCCCGGCTGACCCTGGAGAACGCCGGCTTCCGGGTTCAGGTCGAGACGTCGCCGGTCACGATCTTCAACACGGTTAACGCCCAGGCGCCGGCCCCCGGCGGCCGCGCCTGCTCCGGCGACACGGTGCGGATCCGGATTACCTAAACCGGCTGTCGGACGCCTTCGCTCAGGAAGTTGCGCAGCAGCCCCATCCCGGCCGGCGTCATTATCGACTCGGGGTGGAACTGGACCCCCTGGGTCGGCAGCTCGGTGTGCCTCACACCCATGATCACCCCGTCGGCGGTCCGGGCGGTCACCTCGAGGTCCGCGGGCAGCGACTCCGGCCGGATGACCAGGGAGTGGTAGCGGGTTGCCGGGAACGGGTTGGGAAGCCCCTCGAACACGCCCTGACCTCCGTGCGAGATCTCCGAGGTCTTCCCGTGCATCAACGCCTCCGCCCGGACGACCTCGCCGCCGTAGGCCAGACCGATCGCCTGGTGGCCCAGGCACACGCCGAGCAGCGGCACCCGGCCGGCAAAGGCGTGGATCGCCTCGACGCAGCACCCGGCGTCGCGGGGGTGTCCCGGGCCGGGCGAGATGACAACTGCGTCGGGGTCCAGGCCAACCAGGTCCTCGACTGCCGCGTCGTTGCGCACGACCACCGGCTCGGCGCCCAGCGAGCCCAGATACTGGGCAAGGTTGAAGACGAAGGAGTCGAAGTTGTCGATCAGCAGGACTCGCACCGAGGGTCTTCCGAGACGGGGGTTAGAAGTTGGCGGGGAGAAAGCGCGGGACCACGTACTCGAACACGTAGAACAGCACCGGAAGTCCGATAACGACGATGATCACCCACATCAGGACCTTCCTGCCGCGCTCCGTCGCCATCTCCTGCTCCTTCTCCCTTACGCTTCCGGCAGCGGGCCGACGCCCGGGTCGGTAGTCTGCAGACCCGTCGGGGTCCCCTGGAGTTGGGCTACGACGATGAGGCGCTTGGCCGCCGAGAAGCGGGGATGGCACGTGGTGAGAGTCAGGC
>DATABX010000141.1:0-2171 GCA_036259335.1 Actinomycetota bacterium | reverse complement strand
CTTTCCAACCCCAGGCCCAGCCGCCCTATTCCGGGCTGGCGGCCCAACTCCACACAATCTCCACAAGTCTGCGTCGAAGCCCTCGAATTTCCCGCCTAATGTGAGTCCCATGCCCGGACGATCAGAATTTGAGCATTTGCTCAGTTTTCTCAGTGCTGCGAGCATCTACTTAGATGATTAGAGCGAGACGCCACTCAAAGAAGATCAAGGTCGGCACCGTGGAGATCGGGGGCGGAGCCCCCATCGCCATCCAGTCGATGACGACCACCAAGACCGACGACGTCCAGGCCACGCTGATCCAGGCGCACGCCCTGGCGACCCAGGGTGCCGACATCGTAAGGGTCGCCGTCCCCCACCCCGGCGACGCCGCCGCCCTGCCGGTGATAGTGCGGGAGGCCGGGGTGCCGATCGTCGCCGACATCCACTTCTCCTTCCGCCTGGCCCTCATGGCTCTCGAGGCAGGCGTCGCCGGGCTCCGCCTCAACCCAGGCAACATCCGGGACGCCGACCAGATCCGGACGATCGTCCGGGAAGCGGCCGGCCGCGGCGTCCCCATCCGGGTCGGCGTGAACGCCGGGTCTCTGGACAAGCGCCTGCTCGCCAAGTACGGCGGAGCCACTCCCCAGGCCCTGGTGGAGAGCGCCCTGCACGAGATCAAGATTCTCGAAGACATCGGCTTCACCGACATCAAGATCTCGGTCAAGCACCAGAACGTACCCCAGATGATCGACGCCTACCGCCTCCTGGCCGAGGCAGTCGACTACCCGCTGCACCTCGGCGTCACCGAGGCCGGCCCGCCGCCCTACGGAACGCTGAAGTCGGCCATCGGCATCGGCTCCCTGCTCTCCGAGGGTATCGGCGACACGATCCGGGTCTCGCTCACCGCCGACCCGGTGGAGGAGGTCAAGGCCGCCAAGCAGATCCTGCAGACCCTCGGGCTGCGCCGGACCACCTTCGACCTGGTCGCCTGCCCCTCGTGCGGCCGGGCCGAGCTGGACGTGATCGAGCTCACCCGCCAGGTCCAGGAGCGGCTGGAGAAGATGAACCTTCCCCCGATACAGATCGCGGTCATGGGGTGCGAGGTCAACGGTCCCGGCGAGGCCCGGGACGCCGACGTCGGCATCGCCGCCGGCCCCGGCCGCGGCCTGCTGTTCTCCCGGGGCCGCCAGCTCGGCTGGGTTCCGGCAGACCGGATGGTCGACGCGCTGCTCGAGGAGGCGGTGAAGGTGGCCACCGAGAACGCGGCCATCGACAAGGAGGCCGCCCGGCTGGCGAACGCCGGCGACTCGGGAATCGATGAGCCGGCAACCGTGCCCGCCGGCGCCTCGGAGGCCCAGCGTGGCTAAGAAGATCCTCATCGCCGCGCCCCGCGGCTGGTGTGCCGGCGTCGACCGGGCGGTCGAGATCGTCGACAAGGCGCTGGAGATCCACGGCGCCCCGGTGTACGTGCGCAAGCAGATCGTCCACAACGGTCACGTGGTCAAAGGTCTGGAGGCCAAGGGCGCGATCTTCGTCGACAGCGAGGAGGAGGTCCCCGAGGGCTCGGTGTGCGTGCTCTCGGCCCACGGCTCCGCGCCGACGGTCTACGCCAACGCCAAGAGCCGCAACCTGCAGCTGATCGACGCCACCTGCCCGCTGGTCACCAAGGTCCACGTCGAGGCCCGCCGGTTCTCCCGGCAGGGCAAGACCGTGGTGCTGATCGGCCACGAGGGCCACGAGGAGGTCGAGGGCACGTTCGGCCAGGCGCCGGACCGCACGATCGTCGTCCAGAGCGCCGAGGAGGCGGACAAGGTGAACCTGGAGGACCCGTCGAAGGTGGCGTTCGTCTCCCAGACCACCCTGTCGGTCGACGAGGCGATGGACGTAGTCGGGGCCCTGCGAAAGCGCTTTCCCCTTATCACCGGGCCGACAAAGGACGACATCTGCTACGCCAGCCAGAACCGCCAGACCGCGGTGAAGAAGGTCGCCGGCCTGGCCGACCTCGTCCTGGTGGTCGGCTCGAAGAACTCGTCGAACTCCAACCGCCTGGTGGAGGTGGCCCGGGAGTCGGGCGCCCAGGCGCACCTGGTGGAGGACGAGACCGGCATCGACCCGGCGTGGATCGCCGAGGCCGAGACCATCGGCATCTCCTCCGGCGCCTCCACCCCCGAGGTGCTGGTAGACCGGGTCGT
>DATABX010000140.1:0-4068 GCA_036259335.1 Actinomycetota bacterium | reverse complement strand
GCCTGGACCTGGCCGACCGCGTGCCCTTCGGCCGGGCGACCTCGGCTCTGGTGGCCCGCCGCAACATCCGACGGATGGCCCGCCAGTTCATCGTCGGCGAGTCGCCCGAGGAGGCGGAGGACGCCCTGCGCCGGCTGTGGGGCGACGGGAGCGCATTCACCGTCGACCTGCTCGGCGAGAAGACCCTGACCGACGGCCAGGCCGACGCCTACGCCGCCCGGGTGCTCGAGATGCTGGAGTCGCTGGCCGCCTCGACCGTCCGGTGGGACGCTCGGCCGGCGCTCGAGCGGGACGACCAGGGCCCGCTGGCGCGCGTCAACCTCAGTGTGAAGCCGACCGCTTTGAGCCCGCTGTTCGCGCCGCTCACCGCCGACGAAGGGGTGGCCGACGTGAAGTCGCGCCTGCGGCCGATCCTTCGCCGGGCGCAGGCGGTGGGGGCCTTCCTCAACCTGGACACCGAGCAGTACGACGTGAAGAGCCTCACCTACCGGCTGGCGAAGGAGCTCTGGGGCGAGCCCGAGTTTGAGGGCATGGAGGGCGGGGTGGTGGTGCAGGCGTACCTCAAGGAGTCGGCGGACGATTTGGCCGACCTCATCGAGTGGTCCGGCCGGCGGGCCCGGCCGTTCACGGTCCGCCTGGTGAAGGGCGCCTACTGGGATGCCGAGACGGTCGTTGCCCAGACGGAAGGCTGGCCGGTCCCGGTCTTCGAGCACAAGGCCCAGACCGATCTCAACTACGAGCGTTGCATCCGGTTGCTGCACCACAAGCACGGTAAGGTCAGGGCCGCCTTCGCCAGCCACAACCTGCGGTCTCTGGCCTACGCCGTCGCCTACGGGCGGGAGCTGGGGATTCCCGACCGCGGCTACGAGCTGCAGATGCTCTACGGGATGGCCGAGCCGATCCAGCACGCCATCCGCAGCCTCGGCCTCCGGCTCCGGGTCTATGCCCCCGTCGGACAGCTCATCCCCGGGATGGCCTACCTGGTCCGGCGGCTGCTGGAGAACACCTCCAACGAGTCGTTCATCCGCCACCGCTTCGCCGAGGGCCGGTCGCTGGAGGAGCTTGTTGCCGTGCCGGAGCCGGTGGAGCTGGCGGAAGCGGAGACCGCGGCACTGCGGCCCTCCACCGACGCCGCCAACCCTGCGGCTTACTCGCCTGAGCCGCTGGCCGAGTGGCGGCAGGCCCCGGTGCGGGACCGTTTCGGTGCCGAGGTGGCCGGCGCGGCCTCGGCGCTGGGGCTGGAGGTTCCGGCGGTGATCGGCGGCCGAGAGGTGCGAACCGCCGAGAGCATCGTGTCGGTCGACCCGGGCAACAACGCGATTGTTGTCGCCCGGTCCGCTGCCTGCGGACCGGCCGAGGCGGAGGAGGCGGTGGCCGTTGCGGCAGCCGCGTGGGACGGGTGGAGACGGACCCCGGCCCGGGAGCGGGCGGGGGTTCTGTTTCGCGCCGGGGACTGGATGCGCCGGCGGCGCGGCGAGCTGGCGGCGCTGGAGGTGTTCGAAGCGGGCAAGCCCTGGAGGGAGGCCGACGCCGACGTTTGCGAGGCCATCGACTTCTGCGAGTACTACGGCCGGGAGATGATCCGGCTCGACCGCGGCGGCCTGGTCGAGTCGCCGCCGGGGGAGCGGAACCGCCTCACCTACGACTCCCGCGGCGTCGGGGTCGTTATCGCTCCGTGGAACTTTCCCCTGGCGATCCCAATGGGAATGACCTCGGCGGCACTGGTTGCCGGCAACCCGGTGATCCTCAAGCCGGCCGAGCAGACCCCGGCGGTTGCATGGCAAATCGTACGTGCCTTCCGGGCAGCCGGTTTGCCGGACGGGGTGCTGAGCTTTCTTCCCGGCTACGGCGAACAGGTGGGGCCGGCACTCGTCGAGCACCCGGACGTGTCGTTCATCGCCTTCACCGGCTCACGGGCGGTGGGCCTTGGAATAGTGGAGGGGGCGGCGCGGGCCCGGGAGGGCCAGACGCACGTCAAGCGGGTGATCGCGGAGATGGGCGGCAAGAACGCGATCATCGTCGACTCCGACGCGGACCTCGACCAGGCGGTTCCCGGAATCCTCTACTCGGCCTTCGGGTACGCCGGGCAGAAGTGCTCGGCCGCCAGCCGGCTGATCGTTTTGTCCTCGGTCTACGAGCAGACCCTCGAGCGGCTGGCTGAGGCGGCCCACACTCTCCTGATCGGTCACCCCCGGCATCCGGGGACCACGGTCGGACCGGTGATCGACGCCGACGCCTACGACCGGATCCGCTCCTACGTCGCCAAAGGGCAGGCGGAGGGCCGGGCAGTTCTGCTGCGGGACGACGTGCCGGACGGGGGTTGGTACGTGGGGCCGGCTATCTTCGACGCCCTGAAGCCCGACTCCGACCTGGTACGCCACGAGATCTTCGGGCCGGTGCTCGCGGTGCTACGGGCCGGCAGCTTCGACGAGGCGCTCGCCCTGGCGAACGACACCGAGTATGCGTTGACCGGCGGGTTGTTCTCCCGCCTGCCTTCGCACCTTCGGCGGGCAGCCGAGGAGCTGAGGGCGGGCAACGTCTACCTCAACCGCCCGATCACCGGAGCGATCGTCGGCCGGCAGCCGTTCGGCGGGTACGGGATGTCCGGGGTCGGTTCGAAGGCCGGGGGCCCGGACTACCTGATGCAGTTCCTCAACCCCCGGACGGTCACCGAGAACATGCT
This sequence comes from Actinomycetota bacterium, assembly GCA_036259335.1. Taxonomy (GTDB): domain Bacteria; phylum Actinomycetota; class CADDZG01; order JAHWKV01; family JAHWKV01; genus JAJCYE01. Next base: position 1,385 of record DATABX010000140.1, on the reverse strand, counting down.
GCGCCAGGGGTTCGCCCCCTCTCAGGAGGCGGGAGGGGTCTAGCGCCGCTCGATCCTCGCGGGCACCCTATCCGCTGGCCGGAGGGTGATGCCGGTGAAAAGCTTCACCGGTCGGTCGGGGGTTGTCACCCGATAGCGCTGCATAAGCATCGCGGTCACCACGACCGCCTGGAGCATCGAGAAGTACTGCCCGATGCACGCCCGCGGCCCCCCGCCGAACGGAAAGTAGGCGTAGCGGGGTCGGGCCTTCTCCCGCTCCGGCGTGAACCGCTCGGGGTCGAACCGCTCCGGGTCGTCCCAGAAGCCGGGGTGCCGGTGCGTGGCCCAGGTGCTGCAAAAGACCGTGTGGCCGGCGGGGATGTCGTAGCCGCCGATCGTGTCGCCGGACTTGCAGTACCGGGGGATGCCGTAGGCCGCGGGGTACAGGCGCATGGCCTCCTTGATCACCATCGTGGTGTAGCGAAGCGCCTGGACGTCCTCGAGCGCCGGCTCTCTCCTGCCCTCGAGCACCCGGTCGACCTCGGTGTGGAGGTGCCCCTGGATCTCGGGGTTCTGGCCCAGCAGATGAAGGGTGAAGGTCAACGACGTGGCGGTGGTTTCGTGGCCGGCGAGAAGGAAGATCAGCACCTGGTCGCGGACCTCCCGGTCGTCCAGCCGCTGGCCGTTCTCGGGATCGGTGGCCTTGATCAGCAGGCCCAGCAGGTCCTCCCCCTCGGCCGGGTTGGCCCGCCGGGCGGCGATGAGCTTGTCGACCACGTCGTAGAGTCCCTGCTGGTAGCGCAGCGCCTTGCGGTTGCCGGGAGTCGGCCAGTCCTCGGGTATCGCCAGCGGGAAGATCGCCCGCTGGATCGCCCGCTCACTGAGGTAGGGCACCGCCCGGCGGATGACGGGGATCGCACCTGCGACGTCGGCGCCGAACAGCGCCCGCCCGACGACCGAAAGGGTCACTCGCGCCATCTCGTCATTCAGGTCGACCTCTTCGCCGGAGGACGCCTTCGAGGCCCACCGCTCAACGGTGGCCGCGGTCTCCTCGGCCATCATCGGGACGTAGGAAGCAACGCGCCGGTGAGTGAAGATCGGCTGGATCATGCGCTTCTGGCGCTTCCACTCCTCGCCCTCGCTGGTCAGAAGGCCGTCCCCCAGCAGGTGGCGCAACTCGATGTAGACGCCGTCGTTCTTCTCGTAACGGCCGGCGCCGCCGGCGAGGACGTGCTGGATGTAGTCGGGGTGGAAGACGCCGAACGCCTGCTCCTGGAACCGTCCGGGAGGGCCGACCGTGAACCGCACCACGTCGCCGTACTCGAGCATGGCCCGGTGCACGGTGCCCAGCATGTCGTTCTTCAGTGACAGGGCCGAGCCGAGCAACGGCGACCCCTTCGGTCCCG
>DATABX010000139.1:0-7113 GCA_036259335.1 Actinomycetota bacterium | reverse complement strand
CAGCCGCTGCGTGAACACCGGGTCGCCGCTCAGCCAGGTGCTTCGGGCCCAATTTCCCTGGTGCGCCGACGAGCGAGCGGAGATCCGGGCCGCGTTCGAGGCCTACACCGCTCGCAAGCGGGAACGGCAGGTGCTCGACTTCGACGACCTGCTGCTGTTCTGGGGCGCCCTGCTGAAGGTGCCCGATGTCGCCCGGCTCCTGCAAGGCCAGTTCGACCACATCCTGGTCGACGAGTACCAGGACACCAACCCGCTGCAGGCGGACCTGCTAGCGGGAATGGCCGGCGGAGGCGCAACCCTGACCGCGGTCGGGGACGACGCCCAGGCGATCTACTCGTTCCGGGCGGCCAGCCATCGCAACATCATGGAGTTCCCCACCCGGTTCGGCGCCGAGGTGGCGATGCTGGAGCAGAACCACCGCTCGACGCCGGCACTGGTCAGGGCGACCAACGCGGTCATCGCCGAGGCGGCGCTTAGGCACCCCAAGGAACTTTGGTCGGCACGGCGGGACCGGGATCGGCCGGTGCTGGTCCGGTGCGACGACGAAGCCGACCAGTCGCGCCAGGTGTGTGACCGGCTCCTTCACCACCACGAACGGGGGACCAAGCTCCAGGGCCAGGCGGTTCTCGTCCGGGCGGCGCACCACTCGGCTCTTCTGGAGATGGAGCTGACCGCCCGGAAGATCCCGTTCGTGAAGTACGGCGGGCTGAAGTTCCTCGAGGCGGCCCACGTCAAGGATCTCGTCTGCCTGCTGCGCCTGGTGGAGAACCCCCGCGACGAGCTCGCCTGGTTCCGGGTGCTGCAACTGGCCGACGGCGTCGGCCCGGGCGCCGCTCGCCGCATCACCGCCCTGCTGCTGAACCACGAATCTCCGGTTACGGCCCTGGGTTCGGCCGCCGGATCTCTGGCGGACGGCCCGCAGGCCGAACTCCGGTCGCTGGCCGAGGCGCTCACCGACTCCGCCGGCCTGGGTCCGGAGGCGGCGGGTGCTGCGGTGGAGCGTAGCCGGCAGTGGCTCGACCCGGTGGTCGCAGCACGCTACGCCAACTCGGGAGCGCGCCTGGCCGACCTGAACCAGCTCGGGCAGATGGCGGCGAGCCGGCGGAGCCTTCGGCAGTTTCTCGCCGACCTCGCCCTGGACCCGCCCAGCTCCACCAGCGACCTCGCCGGACCGCCGCACCTCGACGACGACTTCGTCACGATCAGCACCATCCACTCGGCCAAGGGGTGCGAGTGGGACGTCGTCCACCTGATCCACGTGACCGACGGGCACATCCCATCGGACCTGGCGACCGGGAACGCCGAGGCGATCGAGGAGGAGCGCCGGCTGCTCTACGTGGCGATGACCCGGGCCCGCAACCACCTCTACGCCTACGCGCCGCTTCGTTACCACTTCCGCCCGACCGGCCGGGACGACGGCCACGGTTACGGGCAGCTGACCCGTTTCTTCACGCCTGCCGTGCTGGCGTGCCTCGACGCGAGCCAGAGCTCACGTCCGGCCCCGGCGGACTCCGAGTCTGTGGTCGGGCAGTCCGCCACCGGCATTGCGGCGGTCGACCGGATGGTCGCGGCCCTCTGGGATTAGCCGATCCCTACGGAACCACCAGGTCTGCCGGGCCGTCCAAGAATGTAGATTGGCGTAGCAGCTCGGGAGGGAGCCCATGATTGGAACGAGCCGTGGCCGGCTGGTAGCCGTGATGATCGGGCTGTTCCTGCTGGTGTCTTTGACGGTCGCGCTGGCCGCCTCCGGCCGGCTGGGGGGCGGGCCCGACACGCCGGTCGGCTCCGACGACAGCCCCCGGCCCGACCCCACGGTGGTGGACGACCCGCCTACCGCCTTTGGAGAGATCAACAACTTCGAGGAGTGCGCCGCCGCCGGCAACCCGGTGATGGAGAGCTATCCCGAGCAGTGCCGGACGCCCGACGGCCGGCTGTTCGTCCGGGTGATCGACCAACCCGGACCGGGCCCTAGCACACCGAACCCGTAACCGGCCGGATTTTTCCCGAACTCTCTCTATCAATCCGAGCGGGATGTACCTACAATGTCCCCCCGCCGTTCGGAAGGATAGTGTTGACTTCCCCAGCAACTTTCGCGACCGGCGCCCACCGGGCGCCCGCAATTCTGGTTGTCCTGTTCCTTGCGGCCTCCGCGGCGACCATGGTTGCGGTGGTGACGGCTCTCGGTTCTGCCGACTCCTGCGGCAATTCCTGCACCTCGACCCGGTTTGGTAGCGGCGCCCACGGGGCTTTCGGCGACCCACAGTCGGGAGCCTCCGGGACCGGCGGCGGCGCCGGAGGCTCGATCGGCGGCGTGGCGGGAGGTGCCGGCGGAGCCGGTTCGCCCGGTTCTAGCGGCTCCGGCTCTGCCGGATCGAGCGGCTCTTCGGGCACCTGCTCGGGCGGCTGCAACGGCGGCGCCGGAGGCAACAGCGTCGGCGGGGCGGGCGGATCGGGGGCCGCCGGGGCTTCGGTCGTCGGAGAACCGGGCCTTCCCGGGACCCCCGGAAGCGCAGGTGCTCCGGGAGCCGCAGGGTTGCCGCGCGTCCCCGGCGGAACTCCCGAGACGCCGGCCACACCGTCGGTGATCGCCCCGCAACAGCTTCCGCCTCCGGGCGAACTGCAGGTCGTACCTCCCCCGGCTGGGCAGAACAGCCAGCCGTCGCAGCCGGCGGAGATGGTTCCTGAGGGCCTCGCCGTCCCGGAGACCGGCGATGTTGCCGATCAGCCATCGTGCTCGGGCCTGGGGAGCCTGTTGAACCTCGGCGGCCTTCTGGGGCTCGGAAGCCTGCTCCACCTCTGCTGATCCCGCCGGACACTAAAGTGGGCGCACAGAGGAGGACCTACCATGCCTGACTACCCTGCCGGCTGGCACCCGGGTGCGCCCCCGTCGTCCTGGGTCGTGCGCTTCGCCGATCTGGTGCCCAAAGAGGGCACGGTTCTGGACCTGGCGTGCGGCACCGGGCGGCACACCCGATTCTTCCTGGAGCGGGGCCACCCGGTGGTTGCGGTCGACCGCGATCTGAGAGGGATCGAAGACCTCCGGCAGGCCCCCGGCCTGGAAGCTCGCGAGCTGGACCTGGAGGACGGAAGCCGGTTCCCGCTTGCCGGCCGCAGGTTCGATGCGGTGGTGGTCGCCAACTACCTGTTCCGGCCGATCCTTCCCGACCTCGTGGCCGCCGTGGCGAACGGAGGAGCGTTGATCTACGAAACGTTCGCGCTGGGCAACGAGAAGCTCGGGAACCCAACGAACCCGGAATTTCTGCTGAACCGCGGGGAGCTGCTGGACGTAGCCCGGCCGCAGCTTGAAATCGTGGCCTACGAAGACCTCGAAGTCAGCGAACCCAAGCCTTCGGTGGTGCAGCGCATCGCAGCCGTGCGCCGTGGGTGACGCCTAGGTGCCGCGGCTGCGGTAGCTCTCGTCGGTTACCTTCTCGGTTCCCCACTGCGTGGCGCCGCCCGTGGTCAACGAGAGGTGCACCATCGGACTGTTCTCCCGGGCGCCGTGCCAGTGCTTTTCTCCGGGCGAGGCGTAGACCACGTCCCCCGCCGAGATCTCCACAGTCGTCCCGTCGTCCTTCTGCACCAGCCCGGCGCCGTTGACGACGTACAGGACCTGGCCGTCCGGATGCGTGTGCCAGTCGGTGCGGGCGCCCGGCTCGAACTGCACGGCCAGGGCGTTCAAGCCGTCCTCGGTGGCGTGACTTAGCGGGCCGAACCAGACCTTGCCGGTGAAGTGTTCTGCGGGCGCGGCCTCCCACGGGATGTCTTCGGCTTTTTTGTGCTCCATCGGATCTCCTTTCGGAGCGATTTCGGTTGGATGACGGCCAGCGTAGCGCAGCGGCCCGCCGCGCTCAGGTGCGGTACAGGTTGTGGTAGAAGTTGGCCGAGACGTCGCCGGCAACCAACCCGGACGCCTTGACGGCAACTCCCGAGTTCCCCGCCCCGCCGTCCCCCAGCTGGCCGGCAGCGTTCCACCCCCAGGTCCACACGGTCCCGTCGTCGGCCAGCGCCGCGTTGTGCATGCCGGTGCCCGCCGAAATCCAGTCGATTTGCCCGAGCAGCGCGGTGCCCGGCAGCTTGGGACAGGAGGCGTCGCTCCCGCAGACGACCACCGCCGGAACCAGCCGGTCGGGCGCCGGAGCGCCTCCCGACTCCTGGAACGCGTTGTGCCCCCACGCCGAGACGGCTCCGTTGTTGCCGAGGGCCAGGGAGTGAACGAACCCGGCGGAGACCCGGTAGACGTTGCCCAGACCGACGACGGTGGTCGGGGTCGCCCGGGGGGTGCGGGTGCGGTCGCCGACCTGGCCCTGGTAGTTGTATCCCCAGCCCTTCACGGTCCCGTCCTTGAGGACCGCGAGACTGTGGTAACCGCCGGCGGAGACGCCGGTGACCGAGCTGAGCGCCAGCTTTACCGGGCTGGTTCGGTTGGCGGTCGTGCCGTCGCCCAGCGACGAGAAGGCGTTGAAGCCCCAGGCCCACACGGTGCCGTCCCGCTTCAGGGCCAGGCTGTGCAGCCAGCCGGCGGATACCTCCACGATGTCCGACAGTCCGGGTACCTTCACCGGCGCCAGCCGGTCGGAGGTCGTTCCGTCGCCGACCGTCCCGACGCTGTTGTGTCCCCAGGACCAGACCGTGCCGTCGGACTTCAGGGCCAGGGTGTGGAACATCCCGGCGGAGACCGCGGCCACTCCGCTGAGTCCGGCAGGCTGCACCGCGGCCGGGCGGTTGGTCTTCGTGCCGTCACCCAACTGCCCGTACTCGTTCCAGCCCCACGTCCGCACACTTCCGTCGGTGAGCACCGCCGCGCTGTGGAGGTGGCCGGCGGAGACCTGCACCGCGTTGAGGGGCAAGGTCACGGCCGGAAGGTTCCTCACCTGGGGGCCGCCCCCGCCGACCTGGTTGTAGGCGTTGTAGCCGAAGCCCCCTACCTCCCCACCGCCGGCCGGGACGTTGGAGACCTTGACCTGGTAGACGTTCCAGACCGACGGGTCGTAGGACTCGGTGAGGTTCGTCAGCTTGATGTAGTGGATGCCTCCGGTGCGGGCCCGGAAGTCGACGGTTGCCAGCCCGCCCGCCGCCGGCCTGTGGCCGGCTATGGTGCGCTTGCCGTTGGCCGCCAGGACCTCGACCACCGGCGTGATCGAGGAGGCGTGGCTCGGCACCTCAACCCGGTAGTTCTGGTTGGCGACGGCCTGGAACGACATCCAGTCCTGGTCCCCGGCGGCGCACAGGGCGCGCGGCGCGGCGGTACCGATTGCCAATGGGGACGCCGCGGCGAACGACGTGTCGGGCTCGGACGCCTCGTCGGGGCACGCGACGGTGGGCGGCGACCCGGTCGCCCCTTCGAGGAACCGGTTGTTGGCGGTGTTCCAGTGGGTCGCCAGGTAGCTGCCGGGAAGCGGATTGGTGTTGAAGTAGTCGTCGTAGTTGCAGTCGAACCGGCTCCAGTTGCGGCTGGTTGTCGCGCAGTTGATCTGCATCGCCGGGTGGTGCGGCTCGTCCGAGTAGCACATGACGTCCCACTCGTCGGTGCAGTGGCCGCCCCGGCTCGAGTGCGGTGCGCTGTCCTGCACGCCTCCCAGGTTGTGCATGTGCTCGTGGGCTGCGATGTCGCCGCTCCAGCAGCCGGAGTCCACCCGGGCAAAGTCCGGACCGGTGTTGTTCCAGTTCTCCTGGCCCGGCCGGTCGTCCACCGACATCGTGCCCACTCCGCAGAGGACGTTGGCGTCCATGAAGATCAGGTACTTGCGATCGGTCCGGTTGTAGCCTGCCTGCTGAAGCTGGGAGATCGTGTTTCCGAAGCTGTCGTCGCCGCCGGCCGACAAAGTGACGTCGAGCACCGTGGGGGTGCAGCCGGCGTCGTGCACGAAGCGGATCCGGCGCAGCCCTCCGGTGTCCTGGGCGCTGTTCCGGTAGATCTGGTCGGCCTCCCACGCCCACTGCAGAATCGAGGCCTTGTAGAGGTTGTGGCGGTTCAGGGTGTCGGAGGCGTGCACGTACATCACCTGGGTGCGGTAGCCGGTGGAGCCGTCGCCGTCGCAGGAGAACAGGGGAGCGGCCGCCCCGAGATCGCCGCCGGCGGACCCAGCTGCGCCCGCTTCGGCGGCCGGGAGGGTGGGAACCGGCTTGACGTCCCTGGAGATGTCCCGGCCGGGCGGCGGCGGATCCTCTCCGTGGGTGCACTGCGAGGTCGCCTTCTCCACCACCTCCAGCCCCCGGGTCTCGCACAACTGCTTCATGCGTTCCAGCTCGGCGGCAGCCGGCGACTTCCCGATCGCGCCGGCCGCGCTTCCCGGCAGGGCGAGTGCGGCCAGCACCGTGACCAGGGCGGCGGCGAACACGCGCGCCGCTGTGAACCGGTTCCTGAAGCCACCCATGCCGTGGAGCCTTTCCTTGGACTTTGCAGGCTGTATCGGCAGATAAGGGACATAAGTTAAAGAAGTGGTTGCAGGGTTAAAGATTCTGCAGACGTTTCGAACGCGAACGAGCCGGGTCCGTGGGGGTGCCTACGGACCCGGCTCCCGCCGGGGTCAGCGCTCCAAAAGCTGCTTCAGCTCCTTCAGCCGGCCGGCCCAGAACTCCTTCAGCTCTTTGGCGGTCTGGGGGTCGGCGATCTTGGAGTGCGCCAGCGCGATCAGCGTCTTGCTTGCCCCCTTCACCGTGAACCCGATGGTCACCCGGGTGTCACCCTCGGACCGGCCGCGGACCGACTTGCCTGCGGTGACTCCCGTCACCTGGAACCGGCCCGGATCCAACCAGCGATCCCGGATCGCCGGATCCTCGACCGCACGGAACAGGTCTTCGAGCGGGACGTCGATCGTCTTGCTCGCGCTGACCGTGTAGGTGCCGTCGCGTCCCTGTCCCGGAGCCCGGATACCCCGGGCCTGCTCGTAGGCCACCGTGATGCTCTGCGCCCACCAACCGGCGACTCCGTGCTCCGCGGAGAGCCAGGACGCGATCTCGGGGTGCGGCCGGGTGCTTGCGTCCCATCGGTCGAGAAGCTCGAACCACTGGTCCCAGTCCCGGCCGGTCTTCTCGACCACCGTGTCGCCGGCCTTGCGGATCGATGCAACGCCGCTGTCGTGCGCCGGCTCTTCCGGCCCGCCCGGGGCC
>DATABX010000138.1:0-7533 GCA_036259335.1 Actinomycetota bacterium | reverse complement strand
TTGCGTGCGTGCTTACACCTCTGCCGGCACGGGCGGGCGGCGGGGGCCACTGCCCGGAGCCGATGCCGGTGGTGGAGCCGGGCCGGGTACTGGTCCTCGACAGCTGTTTTGCTCCCCTGCACCAGGAGATCTCCACCGGGCAGACGGTCACCTGGGACGCCTCCCAGGCGGGGCTTCACACGGTCACCTTTCAAAACCTCAACAGCGGCGACGTCGTGGGAACCTTCGTTGCCCGGTTCGACCAGCCAGGCACCTACCCGTTCGCGTGCGCCTACCATCCGGGAATGATCGGCTCGATCACGGTGGTCGGTGCCGAAGCCGGCGAGGTGCCGATCCTTGCGCTCACCGAGATGCGGGAGATGCGGGGCCAGATCTTCACCCCCACCGAGGAATTTCCGGACCCGCCGGTGGTCCAGGCCGCGGGAGAGTCGCTTCCCGAGGTCGGCAAGGCCGGCCTCTCGTTCACCCTGAGCGACTGGCCGGTTATCGCAGTGGGTGTCGCCCTGGTCGTCCTGGTCGCTGCGGCGGCTTCCACCATTGGCGTCCGAGTGGCCCGTCGGTAGTGTCCTGAGCGCGGCCAAGCGCGCTGCAAGGGCCCCGAGGGCGGGAGGCGAAGGTGTGGGAGCCCGACCCCAGGACGGTCGAGAAGGCCCGGCGCGGAGACGTCCGGGCCTTCGAGCAGATCGTGCGCGGGCTGTTGCCCGAGGTCCTTCGGCTGGCCCGCCACCTGGTCCGGGACGCCCACCTGGCCGAGGACGTTGCCCAGGAGGTGTTCCTGCGGGCGTTCAACTCGCTCGGGGGGTTCAAGGGAGACTCCCGGTTCTCGACCTGGATCCTGAGGATCACCCACCACGCATCGGTCGACGCCATCCGCAAGAGCAGCCGCCAGAGGCGCCTGGCGGAGCAGGTGTTCGCCGAAGAACGCCCGGATCCGTCGGTGAAGGCGGCTCTGGACGAGGCGGTCGCGGGACTTCCGCCCGAGCTCCGGGAGGCGTTTGTTGTGATCGAGGTCTTCGGACTGTCCTACGACGACGCCGCCCTGGTGCTCTCCACCCGGCCGGGGACCCTGAAGAGCCGGATGCACCGCACCCGCAAGCTGCTCGTCGCGGCTCTCAGCGATCAGGAGGGCGCCGGTGAGATGTGAGGCTGCGGAGCGCGAAATATCGGCCCGGATGGACGGACACCCCGACGCGGCCCTCGACCGGCCGCTGTCGGAGCACCTTGCCGGGTGCTCCGCCTGCGTGCGGTTCGAGCGGGCGGCCGCCGGCATCCGGGAGCAGGCTCGCCTGGAGGTTGCGCCCGAGGTGCCCAACGAGCTCCTGGCCCGGATCATGCTGCAAGCTGAGCCAGCCGGACCGGGGTCTGTACGGGCCGGGCACCGAAGCGGGCCCCGCCGGAGGACCGCAGGGTCGGTTGCGGCCGCGTTTGCCATGGGCGCCCTGGCCGCCGCCGTCGCGGTCGGAGGCCTGCTGCCCCGCGGGCCCCAGCCCGCGCTGGCGGGTGAGGTCCCCCGACTCATCGCCGAGGCGTCGGCGCAGGTAACCGAGTACTCGGCGACCCTGCACATAACCGAGCGGAACTTCCGGCCGGAAACTCCAGTGCGCCGCTTCCTGACGTCGGTGGAGTTCGACGCACCGGAACGGTTCCGTGCGGTCACCCGCGATCTCACGGAGTACCCCTCGGCCAGCTGGCCGGAGAACGACATGTCGGTTGAGGTCGACGGCGGCCGCTGGCGCCTCGAGGCGCCCCGCACCTGCCCCCGGCAGGTGCTGCCGACTTGCTCGGGCGGCGGATCCGAGATACGGGAGGTCACCGGGCGCGAGCCGTTCGACGCCGACGCAACTCTCCCCACCGACATCATCCTGCCCCTGAACACCCTGGCCGGCGCCGACCGGGTCAGGGTCGCCGGCACGTCTGAGATGGCGGACCGGCAGGTCGTCACGGTGCAGCTGGCGTACCGGGACGCGCAGCCGCTGTTCGCCTTCCTCCACGCGGGCGGCTCCTGGAGGCCGTTCTACCCCACCGACGAGGTGACTCTGGCGCTGGACCGCGAGACCTGGTTCCCGGTGGCTTACGCGGTCCGGGCGGAACGTTCCCCGGAGCGCATGCAGTGGGCCAGGAGTGAGGGCCTGAACGACACTCCGGGGGAAGAGATCTTCGAGGCCCGGTTCGAAGACCTGCGTTTCACGTCGGACGCCGCAGGGCTCCGGGGTGAGGACCCGGGTGCCCGCGACGCCGGTTTCGTGGATCTCGACCCGGCGACCCTGGAATCCCAAGCCGGCTACCGGCCGGCGGCTCCGGCAGGCCTGGAGGGCCTCACTCCCTACCGGGCCGGCGTCTTCTCGGACCCCAGCCGCAAAGGCGAGGTGCTGACGACGTTCACCCGGGGGCTCGGCTGGATCAAGATCCGCCAGACCCCCAACTGGGGGGAGCCGGCCCTCTTCGGCAACGTCGGACCCCTGGCCGGCCCGGTTGACATCCCCGGCGGCGGAACCGGGTACTACGAGCCGGCAACCGACCGTCTGGGCCGCCGGCTGTCGATTCACGGCGAGAACCTCGACCTCTACCTGGAGACCAACCTGCCCGCCGACCAGCTGCTGGAGGTCGCCGGGGCGCTTCCCGTCGAGGGGACCGCGGTACCGCCGGAGTGGTCGGTTCGCCGGTGGCCGGGGGGGATCGTGCGCGAGCAGCTGACCCTGGAGGAGGCGCGGGAGCGGGTCCCCTACCTGCAGGTTCCGATGCGCCGGCCGGAGGGCTACGAGGTCACCGCGGTGCACCTGGTGCAGGCCAGCGGCGTGGAAGGGGTGACCCTGTTTCTCCGGCGGCCGGGCATGGAAGCCGACGGCGTCGGCATCCGGGTGCACCAGACGTCGTACCAGGAACTGCCTCCGCCGATGGACCCGGACGTTTCACTGGTCCGTCTGGGCGACCTGACCGCTCGCTACTCCCCCAGCCGCAGCGAGCTGGAGTGGGTGGACCGGGGCGTCTACCGGTCGATCACGGGGGGCGGCCTGGACCTGGGGTCGCTGGTTTCGATGGGCCTGTCCATGCTCGCCTCCAACGATGAGGCCGAGGGATGAGGCGCCGGATGGGGCTGGTGGCCGCGATGGTGCTGGGAGCCGTCGCCGGCGGCCTGCTTATGCTCTCCCTACCCACTGCCGGCAAACTCCCGGGCCCCTCCGGCCCGGCGACCACTCCACCAGCGCGGCCTGCGGTGGAAAAGGCCGAGGTCCCGACCCTTCTGGCCTGGACTCCGGGCGGGTTGCCGGCCGGCCTGGCCGATGCCGCCCGGGCCGTTCCTGGGGTTACCGCGGTCGCGGAGGTCCGCAGCGGCGTTGCGTGGTTGAGCTCGTGGACCAACCGGACCGGTTCCACTGCCAGGGCGCCCCTGGATCTGAGGGTTCCGGTCGAGATGGCGGCGGTCGACCCGGCCGAGTACGCAGAGTTCGTCCCCCCGACCGACCGGACGGCCTTCCTGGAGCTGGGTGCCGGCAACGCCCTGCTCTCTCGTACCGGCGCCGGCTTGAGGGGCCTCGACTCAGAAGGATCCTTGAGCTTCGCCGACGTCGACCTGGCCGTCCGCGGCATGGTGGAGGACGAACTGATCGGGGCCCACGAGCTTGTCGTCTCCACTTCCACCGGGGCGGCGGTGGGGGTTACCACGCCTCGCTACCTGCTCATCGCCATGGGGCCGGGCGGCGACCGCCAGCTCGTGCAGGAGACCCTCGAGTCGGCCCTTCCGCCGGGATCCCGCCTGCGCCTCAGAGGTCCGGGGGAAACGCCGTTCTTCCGCCACGGCGACGCCGTCCTCCCACTTGTGCGGGTGAAGGAGCTGTTCGGCGAGTTTGCCGGGCGCCCGCAGCCCGACGGCACGGTCTCGATCGATCCCGGCTGGCTGAGTGAGAACATCACCACGGTCTCGGTGCCGCTGCTCGGGTCGGTCCGGTGCCACAAGGCGCTGATCCCCCAGCTCACCGCTGCGATGGACGAGATCGGCCGCCGGGGCCTCGGCGGACTGGTGCGGGCGACAGACTTCGGTGGCTGCTTCTCACCCCGGTTCTTGAACCGGGACTCCGAGTCGGGGCTCTCCCGCCACGCCTGGGGAATCGCCGTGGACCTCAACGTCTCGGAGAACCCGTTCGGCTCGGTTCCGGCTCTCGACCAGCGGCTGGTGGAGATCCTCGAGCGGTGGGGGTTCACCTGGGGCGGCCGGTGGCTGGTGCCGGACGGGATGCACTTCGAGTTCCTTCGGTGGCCGCTCAGCCCCAAGGGCTGAGACCGGGTTGGGTTAGACACAGCCTCCCTGGGAACTATTTACCGGAGGGCGGGGCCCAGCACGGGCCTCGACTACCAAAGTCCAGGAGGAACCAGATGGCTGACGAGAACGGGGCGCGAGGTTTGCTCAACCCTGATTTGACCGACCGGTTGAAGGATGTAACCCAGGAGACCAAGCACCTGGTGCAGCAGGAGATGGAGCTGGCCAAGGCGGAGATCCTGCAGAAGATGGATCTGCTGAAGGACGAGTTCGAGCGGGCCGGCTCCCAGATCAACTACGAACTGCAGGCCACCAAGGGGGAGCTTGTCGAGATCGGCAAGAAGGCCGGCATCGGCGCCGGGCTGTTCAGCGGCGCCGGCCTGTTCGGGCTCGCAGCGTTCGCCACGCTGACCGTGGCACTGGTCGCCGGCCTGGCGGAGTTTCTCCCGGTCTGGGTGTCGGCGCTTGCGGTCACCGTTATCTACGGCGGCGTTGCCGGCGGACTGGCGATGGCGGGCAAGGGGAAGATCGAAGAGGCACAGGCCGAGGTCCCCGACGCAACGCAGCACATCGACCGGATGAAGGGCGTAGTCACGGGTGCGAAGGACCGTATGCAGGACGTGCCGCTGGCGCCGCAGCAGACCATCGACTCGATCAAGCAGTCGAAGGACGATCTGCAGTCCGCGTGGCAGCGAGGCCAGAACCGCTGACCCACCCCGACAGGAGGACTTCCATGCAAAACGAGCAGTCAACCAAAGATCCGGAGGTCATCAGCCAACAGATCGACGAGACCCGGACCCGGATCGCCGACGACGTCGAGGCCATCGCCTACCACAAGACCCATCTCAAGGAAGAGGTCAAGGAGGCGGTCCACGACAAGGTCGACGACACCAAGCAGGACATGAAGGACCAGGTGAAACAGACCGCCGAAAACGTGAAGGACAACGTTGCCGACAAGGCCGGCCAGCTCAAGGAGACCCTCTCCGAGAAAAAGGACGACCTCGTGGACGCATACCACAAGGCCAAGGACAAGGCAGCCGAGGCTGCGCAGAACGCCGGCAGCTGAGCCGCCCGCAGAGCCGAAGCCCCCGGGGTAACCCGGGGGCTTTCTCGCGGACATTGCACTAGCGAGGTCTGTACAGGTCTGACATAGCAATCGCTAGTGAATGTAGCGGTTCGGCTTGCACTTGCGAGGACAAGAGCCAATAATCACGGCATGATCTCCTACCGGATGGGCCACGTCGCCGAACTGCTGGGGGTGAGCGTCGATACCGTCCGGCGCTGGGCAGACGGTGGCCGGCTGCCGACCACCCGAACCGAGAGTGGCCAGCGGATGGTCGCCGGAGCCGACCTGGCGGCATTCGTCACCGAGATGGCCGGGACCCCGGAGCTCAAGCACATCAACGCCGAGTCCGCCCGTAACCACTTCCCCGGGATCATCACCAAGGTGTTGAAGGACGGTGTCGCGGCCCACGTCGAGGTCCAGGCCGGGCCGCACCGGCTGGTCAGCCTCATGACCAGGGAGGCAGCCGATGAGCTGGAGCTGGAGCCGGGAATGCTAGCAGTCGCCGCTGTGAAGTCCACGAATGTCGTGATCGAGCTACCGAGGGAGCGTTGAGAACCATGAAAATTCGAAGTGCCGGGTTCCTGCTGGCCGTCGTCCTGCTACTCGCCGGTGGGTGTGGACGCAGTGAGAATCCCGCGCTCGAGGGAACGCCCCCGGGTTCGGCGACCGAGCTCTCCGGCTCGGCGACCATTTTTGCCGCCGCATCACTGACCGAGTCCTTCGACGAGCTGGCTGCGATGTTCGAGGAGGAGAACCCGTCGGCCGGCGTAGTCTTCAACTTCTCGTCGTCCAGCTCGCTCGCCGCCCAGATCTCCGAGCAGGGCGGGGCGGACGCCTTCGCCTCGGCGGACCAGGCGAATATGCAGAAGGTCACCGACCAGGGGCTGGCCGACGGAGAGCCCCGAATCTTCGCGCGTAACAAGCTGGAGATCATCGTAGGCAGCGGGAACCCCAAGGGCATTCGAGGGTTGACCGATCTCGACCGGCCCGGGCTGAAAGTGGTGCTCGCGGCGCCCGAGGTCCCCGCGGGCCGCTACGCCCGGGAAGCCCTGTCGAAGGCCGGCGTGACGGTCACCCCGGTTTCCGAGGCGCTGGACGTCAAGGGGGTCGTGGGGCCGGTGACCCTGGGCGAGGCCGACGCCGGGATCGTCTACACCAGCGACATCGTCACCATCGGGGCCCGGGGGGAGGGCGTGCCGATCCCGGACGACCTGAACGTCGTCGCCGAGTACCCGATAGTGCTGATCGACGACGCCGAGAACGCCGAGGTCGCCCGGGCATTCGTCGACCTGGTGCTGTCCGAGGAGGGCCGGGCGGTCCTCATAGGCAATGGCTTTCTCGCCCCCTAGCTCCCCACGGACCCAGGGTCCCGTCTCGGCGGCCCTGCGGCTGACGTCGGCGGCGGCCGTCAAACTGGCAGTTGCGGCTGCGGTCGCCTTCTTCCTCCTGCCGCTCGTCGGACTTCTCCTCCGGACGCCGTGGGGCGACCTCGGCAGCGAGCTGGCCACGCCGGTGGTTCGCGATGCCCTACGGCTGTCGTTGATCTGCTCGCTGGCGGCGACTGTACTGTCGGTGCTGTTCGGCGTGCCGCTCGCCTGGGCGCTGGCGCGCTGGTCGTTTCCCGGGCGCTCGCTGGTCCGGGCGCTCACCACGCTCCCGATGATCGTGCCCCCGGTTGTCGGCGGCGTTGCCCTGCTTCTGGCGTTCGGCAGGCGGGGCTTCGTCGGCCGGTGGTTGGACGAGACCTTCGGGGTCACGCTCCCCTTCACCCTGGCCGGCGCGGTGCTGGCCGAGACCTTCGTCGCGATGCCGTTTCTGGTGATCACCGTGGAGGCCGGGCTGCGGTCGATGAACCGCCGGTTCGAGGAGGCCGCGGCCACACTGGGGGCCCGCGGGTGGACGACCTTCCGCCGGGTCACCCTGCCGCTGATCGCACCGAGTCTGTGGGCCGGGGCCGCCCTGGCCTGGGCCCGGGCGCTTGGTGAGTTCGGAGCCACCATCACCTTCGCCGGCAACCTCCAGGGGCGGACTCAAACCATCCCGCTGGCGGTGTACCTGGCGCTGGAGACCCGGCTGGAAGCTGCCATTGCCCTCAGCCTGGTGCTCCTCGTCGTCTCTTTGACCGTGCTGATCCTGCTGCGGGACCGCTTCCTGCCGATCCTGGCGTCGAGGGTCACAGGTTCGGCAGGAAGCGGTCCCGCAGCAGGATCAG
>DATABX010000137.1:0-7332 GCA_036259335.1 Actinomycetota bacterium | reverse complement strand
CGCTCGCCGGCGGCGGAGTAACCGGCGAAGGTCTCCGGGGTCACCCACCGGTCGACCGGCAGGTGGGAGTCGACCGACGGCGCCAGGTACTGCCCGATGGTCACGAGGTCCACTCCCGCCGAGCGCAGGTCCTCCAGGCACACGAGGACCTCTTCGTCGGTCTCCCCCATGCCGACGATGACGTTGGACTTCGTGGGCAGCGCCGGGTTCAGCTCCTTAGCCATGCGGAGCACCTCCAGCGACCGCTCGTAGCGGAATCCGGGCCGGATCTTACGGTGCAGCCGGCGGGTGGTCTCCAGGTTGTGGGCGAAAACATCCGGGGCGGCCTCGACCACCCTGGCAACCGCCTCCGGCTTCCCCTTCAGGTCCCCGGTCAGCACCTCAACCTTGCACGTGGGAATTCTCCGGTGGATTGCTCGGATGGTTGCCGCCCAGATCCCGGCGACCTCCAGGGGAGATGAGTCGTCCCGCTCCACCCCGGTCACCACTGCGAAGTTCAGTCCCAGATGCTCGACCGCCTCGGCGACTCTTTCCGGTTCGGCGTAATCGAGTGGTCCCGGCTTGCCGGTCTCGATGTCGCAGAAGCCGCAGCGGCGGGTGCACTGACCGCCGAGGATGAGGAAGGTGGCCTCCTTGGCCTCCCAGCACTCGTAGATGTTCGGGCAGGACGCCTGCTCGCAGACGGTGTGCAGCTCGAGGCCCTTGACCAGCTGCTTTAGCTGGCCGTAGTTGCGGCCGGTGCGCAGCCTGGTCTTCAGCCACGGCGGCCGGGGCACCCGGGTCGGGGCCGCGCCGAGCGTCTCCCGCGTGGGGATCGAATCTCCCAAAAAGACGCTGCTCAACGAAGTGGTGGAAGCTCGGGGCGCCTTTCGGCGGCGATCTCGTAGCAGGCTCTGACCACATCGTGGACGTTCGGCTTCGAAAAGTAACCTCCGTCGATTCCGTAGGGTGACCGGTTCGGCTTGGCGGTCAGGGTGCGGGGAGCTGCGTCCAGGTGGTGCCACCCCTGCTGTTCCTCCAGCACCTGCTGCATCATGTACGCCGACGCCCCGCCGGGAACGTCCTCGTCCAGGAAGAGCACGGCGTTCGTCCGGCTGAGGGAGTCCACGATCCGGTGGTCGACGTCGAAGGGATTCAGGGTCTGCACGTCGATGATCTCGATGTCGACGTCGAGCGCTTCCAGGGTCTCTGCTGCTTCCATGGCCACGTTGCAACACTCCGCGTAGGTGACGAGGGTCAGGTCGGTTCCAGGTCTCAGGACCTCCGGCACTCCGAGCGGGACCGTGAAGGTCCCGATGTTGTCGGGCACCCGCTCCTTGTTCCGGTAGCCTCGAAGGACCTCGATCACGATACCCGGATTGTCGGATTGCATCAGGGTGTTATAGAAGCCGGCGGCCCGGGTCATGTCCCGGGGCACCGCCAGGTAGACGCCGCGGCAGGAGTGGAGGATCACGGCCATCGGTGATCCGGTGTGCCAGATTCCGTCGAACCGATGACCCTTGGTGCGGATTATGACCGGCGCCTTCTGGCCTCCGGCGGACCGGTAGTGCAGCGTGGCGAGGTCGTCCATCAGTATCTGCAGCGCGTAAGCCAGGTAGTCCAAATACTGAATGTCGACGAGCGGCCTCAGCCCGCGGATCGCCGCCCCGATGCCCTGGCCCAGGATCGTCGCCTCCCGGATGCCGGTGTCGGTGACCCTCATCTCGCCGTATTTTTCGTTGAGCCCCTGGAAGACCAGATTGGTGTCGCCCAGCTTGCCGACGTCCTCCCCGACGATGAACAGGCGGGCGTCCTTCTTCAGGTGGTGGTCGAAGCAGCGCTGCAGCACCTGCCGGCCGTCGACAACCTCCGAGGTGGTGGAGTAGCTGGGCCTGCGCTCCGCGACCCTGAGAGGTGACTCGTCGGACTCGCTGTACAGGTGTGAGTTGTACCGCCGGTCGTTCTCCGTTTCGATGCGGTCGACGAACCTGGCGAGCCGGGTCTTCGCCGGCCCGGCAAGGTCCCGCACCTCGACGAGCGCCTGGAAAAGCGTGCTGTGGATCAGGCGGCGGTTCAGGCGCTCGGGAGTGCGGAGGGATTCGATCAGCCGGGGCAGCCCCGGGGATGCCGACTCGGCGGCCAGGTCCTCCAGCAGGGCGAGCGCGGCTTTGTGCTCCTTGCGGATCGGGCCGATGTGCGCCGCCCACGCCGCCCACGCCGCCCGGCGCTGGCTCTCCACGAGCGTCCGGTTCTCGGCCTCCAGCTCGTCGAGGTGGCCGGGCGAGCTGATTCCCCGCGCTTCGATCCACGCCCGCATATGCACCACCGGGTCGAATTCGCGCTCGAAGTCCATCCGCTCCTTCGACTTGTACCGTTCGTGGCTGCCTCTCGCAGAGTGCCCCTGGGGTTGGGTCATCTCGGTGATGTGGAACACGGCGGGGATGTGCTTGCTGCGAACCCGCTCGATGCCCCGCTGGTAGGCCAGGCACAACGCCGGGTAGTCCCAGCCCTTGACGACGTGGATGTCGATCCCGGTGCCGGTCGCCCCGTCCCACTCGAATCCCCGGAGAGCCTCGGAGATCGACCACCTCGTTGTCTGCAGCTCGTTCGGCACCGATATTCCGTACCAGTCGTCCCACACCGAGATGGCCATCGGCACCTGCAGGACGCCGGCGGCGTTGATCGCCTCGAAGAAGATCCCCTCGCTGGTGCCTGCGTTCCCGATGGTCCCAAAGGCCACTTCGTTGCCGTTGTCCGAGAACCCTTCGGCCCCCTTTTTCAGCGCCGGCTCGTGGCGGTAGAGCTTCGATGCGTAGGCCAGCCCCAACAGGCGCGCCATCTGGGTAGCGGTGGGCGACAGGTCGGTGCTCGACTGCTTGCCCGACATCAGGTCGGTGAAGTGCCCGTTCGCATCCAGCAGCCGGGTACCGAAGTGGTTGTTCATCTGCCGGCCGCCGCAAGCCGGCTCGAGCTCGACGCTCGGGGTCCCGTAGAGCTGGGCGAAGAACTGCCGGACCGTAAAGATCCCCGCCGCCATCAGAAAGGTCTGGTCACGGTAGTAGCCGGACCGGAAGTCGCCCTTGCGGAAGGCCTTCGCCATCGCCACCTCGGCGATCTCCTTACCGTCCCCGAAGATGCCGAACGTGGCGCGCCCGGCCCGGACCTCGCGGGTACCGGCCAGGCTGGCGAGGCGGCTCAGATGGGCAACCCGGTAGTCCGCAATGACCTCCTCGGCGGTCAGCACCGGACCTCCTGGCGCCAGTTCGATCCGGCTGGCTTGCAGCGTCGCCTTAGGCACCGGCCGCCACCATGTCGCCGGCCGGCCTCGTGCCGGGGGCCGGTTCGAGCCCCACGTCGTCCAGCTTCGCCGGCGCGACCCGGCGACCCAGCAGGCGCCCCAGGTGGCGGGAGAACGACTCGGCCACCTCGTCCAGGGCAACCTC
Organism: Actinomycetota bacterium; assembly: GCA_036259335.1. GTDB lineage: Bacteria > Actinomycetota > CADDZG01 > JAHWKV01 > JAHWKV01 > JAJCYE01. Next base: position 3,910 of record DATABX010000137.1, on the reverse strand, counting down.
GCGTTCCAGCAGCCTCTCCATCGAGGTAACCCCGGCGCCCGGGATGCCGCAGGGCACCATGGCTTCGAAGTAGCCCAGGTCGGTCGAGACGTTGAGGGCGACGCCGTGCTTGGATACGCCCCGGCTGACGTTGACGCCTATCGCGGCCAGCTTGCGGCGCCCCACCCAGACGCCGGTGAGGCCCGGTCTCAGCTCGGCATCGATCCCGTAGCCGGCGACGGTGGCCAGGATGGCAGCCTCCAACAGCCGGAGGTAAGCGATGACGTCCGGGTGGCGGCCGTCGCCGGTCCGCAGGTCGACCACCGGGTAGGCGACCAGCTGGCCGGGGCCGTGGTAGGTGATGCTGCCCCCCCGGTCGGCCTCGCACACCTCGATGCCCCGTCGCCTGAGATCATCGGGGTGTGCCAGCAGGTGCTCGGGCACAAAGCGCCGGCCCAGGCTGTAGACGTGCGGGTGCTCCAGGAGCAGCAGCACGTCGGGTATCTCGCCGGTCACTCGACGAGCGTGGAGCCGGCGCTGCCAGTCATAGGCGGCGGTGAAGAGGACTGATCCTGCGGAAATCTGCAGAATCGGGTGCATCAGCCGGGAAGCAGCCCGCTCAAGTCGGAGTTGAAGTCGGCTTCCTCGAGGAGGCTCCTCAGATGGCTGAGGAACAGGGCCGCCTCGGCCCCGTCGATTATTCGATGGTCCCAGGAGATCGACAGGTTGGCCATGTGCCGGATGCCGATCGAGTCCTCGCCGTCGTCGCCGGTCACAACCACCGGTCGCTTGACGACGGCGTCGAAGGCCAGGATCGCGGCCTGGCCCCGGTTGATGATCGGCATCGACAGGATCGAGCCGAACCCGCCGGGGTTGGTGATGGTGAAGGTTCCGCCCTGGACGTCGTCCGGCGACAGCTTCTTCGTACGAGCCCGGTCGGCGACGTCGCGGACCGCCCGGGCGAGCCCCATCAGGTTCATGGTCTCGGCGCCCTTCACCACCGGGACGATCAAACCGTTCTCGAGCGCCACCGCAATCCCGAGGTTCACGTACCGCTTGCGGGTGATGGTCCCGTCACCGTTCCAGGTGGAGTTGAGGTTGGGGAAGCGCAGGAGCGCCTGGGTGAGGGCCTTCGATACGAACGGCATCCAGGTGAGGGGGAAGCCCTCCCTCTGCTTGAACGCCGGACCCGCCTGGGCCCTCATGCGGGCCACCCGGCTGAGGTCCACCTCGATCATGTTCCAGGCGCGGGCGGTTTCGTTCGCCGAGGTGACCATGTGCTCGGCGATGGCCCGGCGCATCGAGCCGATCTGGACGACCTCGTCCTGCCCCGAGCCGGGCTGAGCTGCCGGCGCCGGAGCCGGCGCCGGAGCCGGCGCCTCCCTCGCCGCCGAGAGAGCGGGCGCCGAGCCGGCCGCCGGCCGGCCTGAAGCGGCGGCATCGATGACGTCCTGCTTGGTGATGCGGCCTCCGGCGCCGGAGCCGGAGACGGTCGAAAGGTCTACCTGGTGCTCGTTGGCCAGCTTACGCACGAGCGGCGACAGCACCTGCCTGAACGGCTGGGCCTGGCCGTCGCCGTCGGACGGTTCACCGGCGAGGGGCCCTCGAGCTCCCGCCGGCTCGCGCTGAGGGCTCGGACTGGGTGGCGGCGCGGTTTTCGCAGCCGGCGCCGGTGCGTCGGCGGGGGCGGGTGGCGGAGGAGGAGCCTCCTGAGGAGGGGTGCTGCTGCGGGGCTGCTCTGGTTCGGAATCGCCGTCTATCTCGGCCATCACGGCCCCGACCAGGACGGTCTCCCCCTCCTGGACGAGGATTCGGGTGAGGGCGCCGGCGACCGGAGACGGGATCTCGCTGTCCACCTTGTCGGTGGAGACCTCGACCAGCGGCTCGTCCAGCTCCACCGCGTCACCCGGCTGCTTCAGCCAGCGCGTAACGGTGGCTTCCAGGACTGTCTCTCCGAGCTGCGGCATCTTGAACTGCGGCATGTACCCCCGACATTCCAGTAGGTCTCCGAGCATCTTACCGAACCGGTCGCTCGTCGACCGTTCCCCGTCGAAAAGAAAAAAAGCGCTAAAGCATTCGCCACAAGTGCCGATAGAAGGGGGCGAATACCAACCCACTACCCCCGCGGAGAGGCATTCTTGGAATCGGGCGACAACCTCGACCTAGCTCTGGCTGCCGCGCAGGCGAACGCCGAGTGGGGGTGGAACGGCCTGTACCGTAACCTCGCGCCCTCCGTGACCGGTTACCTGAAGGCCCAGGGCGCTGCCGAACCGGAAGACCTCGCTGCCGACGTGTTCCTGCAGGCGGTCAAGGCGGTCAAGCGCTTCGAGGGCAACGGCGCCGCCTTTCGTTCCTGGATCTTCTGCATCGCCCACAACAAGCTCATCGACGACTCCCGCTACCGCCGCCGCCGGCCGGTCGAGCCGGTCGCCGAGCCGGCGAAGACCGAGGTCGCACCCGGCGCCGTCGAGGATCAGGTGCTCAGCCACCTGGCCTCCGACCGGGTCAAGAAGCTGCTGGCAACCCTCACCCCGGATCAGCGGGACGTGCTGCTCCTCAGGATCATCGGGGGCCTTACCGTGGAGGAGGTCGCCCGGGCGCTGGGCAAGAATCCCCCCGCCGTCAAGGCGCTGCAGCGCCGGGGACTCGCCTGCCTCAAACGAGAAATCTCCTCGCAAGCGGTATCCGTTTGATCCACGGGGGCGTTTCCCTATTTGAATGGACGGCTCGATGCTCACCGACGACGCCTGCGAAAGGCTTCTTTCCGGCTGCCTGACCGAGTCGGAGTCGGCTCTCGCACCGGTCGGATGGTTCCTCGAGGACCTCAAGGCCCACTACGTCCACCCGGTTCCCGCGGCGGTGCGCTCCCTGCACCCCTCCGCCACCTCGAATCGGCCGGCAATCCCCCGCCCATCGGACCGCTCGTGCAAGCCCAGCCGCTCGTGGTGGAGCTTGGCCAGCGACCCTTCAGAATCCCAAGCCGGTAGGTTCCGCCACTCAAAGTAGCGCTAGTGCTTGCCATTTACCACTAGCAGTGGTAATGTCAGCACTCTAAGTACCCATTCTGCCAAGGCTCCTCACTCCCACCTCCGGACACGTTGTGCTCATGCACCCGCTCTCAGGGTGTCTGGGTTCTGGACGCCGGCGCCTTGCGCAGCCTCACATAAGGAGGAATTAATTGCTGGAGGGCATTTTCGGATCGATCGCGGCCAAGGCGGTCGCCGCAGTGTGTGCCGCGCTGGGCTTGTTCGGAGGTCTGGCCGTTACCGGGGTCCTGCCGATTCTCGGTAACAACGCCGCCGATACGGTCGCCGTCGAGACGCTGGCCGTGGTCGCCTCACAGGACCGCGAGCTCGAGGTCGGCGGATACATAGAAGTGCCGAGCGTGGCCGGTGTAATCAACCAGATTCCCGAGGTTGGCGGCCTGACCGAGGCGCTGCCCAACGTCGACGGCGTCGTCTCGAGCTACAACGCCCCGGACTCGGGACTGCCGGCCGTCGGACTGGTGCAGACGTTGCTGGACACCGTCACGGGTACAGTCGAGGCGGTTCTCGGCACCCTTCCGGTCGTCAACCAGGTGCTGCCCGGCCTCCCGGTGGGCACCGGGATCCTCGGATCTCCCGGCCAGGCGCCCGCTTCTGTTGAGGTGCTCGACAGCACGCTGGCCAGCGTGCCGGCCACGGTCGAGTCGGTTTCGGTTCCGGCGCTTCCGGTCGTCGGCGACCTCAACGGAACCGTCGGGAGCCTTCCGCTGATCGGCGAGCTGCTTGCGGCGACGCAAGGGGCGATCTTCTCGCTTCTACCCGGCCTGGCGGTCGTCGTCTCGTAGGAAGCCGCAACAGAAATTCACTTGGAGTGGTATCGGCGACACCGTACGTGTCGTTAACCAGTCCGGAATGGTATCGCCCCTGCGCCGGTGCGTCGGCGCAGG